>NZ_JJQL01000093.1:0-44215 GCF_000979975.1 Methanosarcina sp. 1.H.A.2.2 | reverse complement strand
GACCACTCTCCTGCATCGAGCGTGGCAAAAAAAGTAGTGTTACTGTCCATAAGTTAGTCCTCTTGAGCGCAGCGAAAAGGACCGCGTACTCCCGAGGCGCAATTAGGGCGGCGCAACCAGGGAAAGTCACGATTCAGGAAACATATGTTCAAGAGTAAAAATAAAATACTATTGAAATAAAAATAGCCATGCAATCATATATAGAACAAAACCCAAAGAGTATGAGTACCATGACCCCCACAGACAGGGAAAATCCCACTTACCCGACATTCATCGTAGGCATAGAACCGCCAGCCGGAAGGACCGAAAAGGCTCTCTGGTTTATATTCAGGGGCCGTGATGTTCTTCTCAAAATTAAGAAAAATCCCGGAGCTATTCCAAAGCTGCTGGACCCCGGGGAGCTGGGGCTGCCTTCAGTCCGGGAACAGTACCTTGGTATGCTTGAGGGGAAGCACTGTTTTTCTGTTGAGCTTCCTGAGGATACTCCGGCTCCCGAGGGGATGGAATTTGTTGACCTCAAGCAGGCACATTCGGAGATCAGTGAAGGGTGCTTTGAGCTTGTAAATAAAGCCGTGCAGATAATGGAGTGGGACAGGACAAACCAGTTCTGCAGCAGGTGCGGAACAAAGACCTACCGGAAGCCGGGAGAAAGGGGAAAGGAATGCCCTGAATGCGGAGAGCTTTTCTACCCCAGAATCTCGCCTGCTGTCATCGTGCTTATCAGGAAAGGGCATGAGGTTTTACTTGCAAGGTCCCCTGGTTTTCCCAAAGACCTGTACAGCCTGATAGCCGGCTTTGTCGAGCCGGGAGAATCGGCTGAGGCAGCGGTTGCCAGAGAAGTCTGGGAAGAAGTCGGCATTAGAGTAAAAAACATTACTTACTTCGGGACGCAGGCGTGGCCTTTTCCGAACTCCCTCATGATCGGCTTTACTGCAGAATATGATTCAGGGGACATTCGGCCCGACGGGTTTGAAATCGAAGACGCAAAGTGGTTTTCAGCAGATTATCTGCCTGTCCTGCCCGGAAAGATCAGCATTTCAAGAAAACTGATTGACCACTACCTCAAAGAAGAAGGGATGGAAGTTTAAGACGGATTCATAATTTGATTCAGAGTTTTATTCATCCTGTTACGGCCTTTTTTACTCTTTATCTTTTTCAGTATATTCGTCGGACTATAACATTTACGCATATCTCGCACACGGATTTCGGGAACAGGGAAAAAGCGCAGCCCATATTTGAGTGGGGAAAATATCGTGAAAGAGAAGGCAAATTAATGATGCCGTTTGCAGTCCAGGTCCATCATGCATTTGTTGATGGTATTCATATAGGCAAACTTGCGGATAAGCTGCAGAGATATTTGGATGAAGTGTAGATTATAAGCATGATGGGAGAACCAGTAGTTCACTAATTTTTACTTTTCTTAAAGTTATGTCTTCAGAATGCATAGGTTTTACAAAACCTGTGCATGTAGAAAGTTTTTAAATTCTACTCCTAAAAACCTTAAAAATTATCGAATATGTTTGTTCAAGAACTATTTTCAATGTACTGTAAGAAACTTATTTGTTTTACGAAAAGCTCATTGACTTTCTATCTCGTCTAAGTGCTTTTTTCCATAATTTTCAATAATTTCATGCCCATATTTTGTTAAATTATAAATACTTCCCCCGCATAAATAAAATTACACAGTTGTTTATGTTATTTAATATAACAATCTCTGATAGCTCGACATGTGAAAAGCCTCATTACTTTAGTGTCAGGTAGTTCACAACTAAATATCAGACTATATTAGGTGAAAGGAATATGGGATTATTTAGTTTTATAAAATCTATGTTTACAGGAAAGAAGAGTACACAAAAGAACGTAAGTAATAGCCAAATACATGTATGGAACAGCGAAAAAGGCGGTTTTAGTGGGAAAAAAATTAATGGATTCCACAATAAAGGAAAACCACGTTAAGAAGTTGATATACTGTGGAATGCGAAATTTGTGGTAAGAAAGAAGCTTATGGTTTCATCTGTCGTTACTGTGGGAAAAAGTGCTGTTCTGAACATAAAATACCTGAAATGCATGACTGCCCTTACGTTAGTCTTGTTGGCAAACCCGCAAATCCGAGACAAAAAATAAAAAAAAGCCCAGTAGAAAGAGTGAACGATGCAATTTTTTGGATGGATAAAGAAAAGAGAGTTAAGAGGGACTAAGATTATCTGGTGAAAAATATAGGATCTTGCCGATTAATAATAGGTATTGCAACTATTATTACATATTCGTCGATGCAAAACAATCCGATCAAACCCCCCTGGGTCTGCCTGAGAGCACAAATATTCATTACAGGACCGATCCCATAACTAACCTATATTTTTTTGAGAATATTAACCGGAAGAAGCCCTTTTATACATAAAATAATTACATGAAAGTAAAACCGGCTGTTCAGCTGGAATTTCCAGAATAAATTAAAATAAGCAAGAAGTCTTTGAGAATTTTTCAATATTTATTTTTCATACAGTTTACATATATTTACAATATCCTATCTTCTAAAGGACATAATAAAAGCGTTGCTTTCCCTAGTAGACACAGGACAGATCCATTCATTTCTCCTCTGATTATGTGAGTGAATCAATACCTTACACAATTTTGATTCCCAGAACCCGCGCAGCAAGTTCTATTGCCTGCCCGGCATTGACTATAGCCCCTCTGAGTTCATTGTGTGTATCGGATACTGTGATCCCATCAATGATACAATCCGATAAGTCGATGTCTTTGAGTAAGGCTTTAAAGAAATCCGCTCCTGCGAAATTAACCGCCTTCAGCGTGGGCTTCTTTAATCGAACCTCGGGTAAGAAGGCTTCCGTAAAATTACAGTCATGAATGGCGCAGTTCTCCAATACGGAACTTGAAAAATCCGCATATCGAAAGGAACCGTCCGCTAAAGAGGTTTCTTTCATGTGGCTCTTGCTGAAGTTACTGCCATCGCCCTTGCACGTTAATATTTTGGAACCTTTCCAGTAACTTTCCGTAAAACTACAATTCGCAAAATTGCAGTTATCAAACACCGAATTATAAAAGCTGGTTTTTGAGAAATTACATTTGCTGAACTGGCATTGTATAAACTGTACCGATTCAAATTCTATCCTTGCGATATCGACGTCCGAAAGCACCTCGCCTTCAAAGCGCATCCTTTCTATAAAATTGTCATCAGATTGTGCGGCTATAATTCTGCTTTCCAACATACTTCTATCTCCAGATATTGATGTTTCCAAATGATTATACTGTATAGGATTTCACACTAGCAGGCAAACCTATAGTTTTTCCGGTTCTGTTGTAAAAATTACAAATATAAAAATAAAAATTTAGTTTCACAGCAAAGAACCTAAAAAAGCAGAATGTTCCTCAGATGACATGAAAGCGTTAGAATTAACCGAAAAATTACTGAAATTAACAGAAGCTGAACAAAAAATAAGAGACCTGAAAGAACGTCTAAATCTTTTCTACTACCCTGTATAGGATTATCAAAAATTGACTACAGGTGCAGAATTTGGAAACTTAAACAATAAAAGAGCAAATTTTAATCATGCAGTATCATTTAGATATCTAGCAATAGGGATACAAAAGAAAAATTTGAAAAATTCTTGGAAAAGAAAGGCAAAACGGAAGAAGACTCAAATGAATTGAAAAAAGTACTGAAAAATGATATATTAGTCTGTGAAAAAGCGATACAAGAATATCAAAAGATTATAGACAAAATGCATAAACATTTCATAAAACTACGTTCTGCTTTTTTGTGACTCGCAGCCACCTAACATAAAAGAAATAACAGAATTTTCCTAACCATGGGAGTCAGACAAAAAAATCTAAAAAATTGCTTTTTTCTCTGGATTTTCTTTGTATTGTCATGAAGAATGCATGGGAATTGTCACAAAAAAGCGTCCAAATAATATAAAAGGTTGCCATGAAATAAAATCAAAAATCAGTACTCTTTTTTATTTCTTGGATTAGCTAGCTTCATAACTCTGCTGTATTAGGTATTTTGCTTTTTCCAAGTCTTCATATGATCGTATCGTGACTTCTAAATCGCCTGTTCCGTAGTGTCCTATACTTCTAACATCTCTTGTAAAACCTTCTTCTATAGTTATTTGGTCAGGGTCTATCTTGAGATATATCAAGATTTTTTTGTTCTGAGGATGCACTTCTACACATGCAAAGTTTTGTATCCTTTTAAAAGCCACGTAATGTTTAAGAATTTTAATCTGTACATCGTCGCCTAGAGCTTCAATGAAAGATTTTAAAGCCTCATAGCGATCCCGGACTTCTTTGTCTGATTGTTCTATATACTCTACAATTGTTTTAACAGTAAATTTTTTTGTACCATTCGTTTTCTCTACGGTTTCATCAATTGGGGTTCTCGAAATGCTTGCATCTTGCACAGTAGTTGCACCTACAAGATCCAGAAGAAGGAGGTCATCCTCATATTTTTGATAACGGAGTAGTTCAATGTTACTGTTTATCTGCTGTATTGCATGGACATCATATCTTGTAAAATCTCCTGCAATGCATATTAAACGAGGATTACTCCATTCGATATTTTTAGCAATTTTAGCATCAAGGGTTTCCATTACTTTAAGTTTGAACTCAGCTTTGTGGTCAAGAAGCCAGTCCATATAGAATAATCCTTGATTTATCACATTCTCGTTTAAAGCTCTCTTATATTCGATTATCACGGGGGAATTGTTTTCGTCTATACCAAGTGTATCAATTCGCCCTCTATGTGTTTTTCCCGTTGAGTACTCACTCGCAAGAAATTTGATCCCCAGCAATGTTTCGAGATTTTTTTCAATATAGTTTTGAAGAGATTTTTCCAGAGCAATCGATGTACCTTTCAATTCTCTCGCTGAGTTCCCGCTTATTTTAAAAATTCGAGTGTCACTCATTTTTGTTTCCTCTTTCTTGAATTAGATTTACACCTTCAATCTTACATATCAAATAGAAGACATATTAAATAAATCCAGTTATTCACTCTTTGTTGTAATGGAATTTCTATAAAACCAGATAATGTCGTACGAAAATTTTCAATTAAAACTTACATTTTTGAGTTTTGTATAGAAAGTCGGAATGATTAATAAGAGTGCGAGTTATGGGATATTATATAGAGAATTTTTCTATTAAATATTTTGAATGTTGTTGAGAAATAAATTGCTGAACAGTATTCAAAATCGAGAAATTTAGGGGTTGCAAACATGCCTGGACTTAAGTCCGGAGTATAGTGATTACAAATTAGAAGTGGTATTCTTGAAAGAAATTAAGAAAAGAAGCAGGAATATTTCACTAATTATATTAGCATTTTTAATTTGTTCAACTTTTATGCTAATTGCTCTAACTTATCCGAATTACCACGAAACGATGAAGGAAGCACAAAAGCAATTACTTGCGAACAGTACTATTTTGAAAACAGAGTATGGGGATATTGAGTATACTGTAGAGGGAGAAGGGGCGCCTGTCTTATTGATACATGGCGCAGGAGGCGGCTATGATCAGGGACTCTGGTTGGGGAAAGTATTTTTCGGGGACGATTATAAATTCATCTCGGTTTCACGATATGGCTATCTTCGATCATCCATACCGGATAATGCTTCAATTGAATCGCAAGCTGCTGCGTATAAAGTTCTTCTGGATAATTTAAGCATAGATAAAATAACTGTTGTTGGCGCATCAGCTGGAGGTCCGTCAGCCACTCAGTTTGCAAACGACTATCCAGACAGATGCTCAGCATTGATATTGATTTCTGCTGTAAGTATGGGCCCGGCACCAGGTGACCAGGATCCTTTTTATGTTGGTATTATTCACACTATCCAGCAATCTGATTATGCATACTGGCTCGTCACAAGATTTTTTCAATCTACAATTCTGGACCTTATGGGAATTCCAACACAGGTGTACGAAGCATTTAATCCGGAACAGAAAGAATTGGCACAGGAAATGCTTGATATAATGCATCCGATGTCTCAAAGGTATAAAGGCACCATAAACGATGAAAAAATGATTGAATTTTATACCGTACCTGCAGGCAATCTTCGTGCACCAACATTAATTATCCACGCTAAAGATGATGCGCTGGTAAGTTACAAACATGCGGAAAATGCTCACAGTAAGATAAACCAGTCGCAACTGGTATTATATGATACTGGAGGGCATGGAATGTTATCTCAAATGAACAGGACGAGAGTGCTTATGAAAGAATTTCTAAATGAATCCACCTATTAAACCGTGTGGAATTGAACATTTAACTAACCTATTTCCAAAGGCTGTTGGGGATTGACAGGCTGAGATATGGGAGGATCTCCTTAAGTTGCACTATGGGATTATCTCAGAAAGCCAGATGTAAACAAATATAGCTAAAGATTTTAATTTTGATGTCAAAGTGGAGTAATTTATATTTTCAGTCATTGCAGAGACGGATTTATTTTGGAAGGGAGGAGAAAACGACAATGGACATTTCTATCAGATTAGAAGAAGAAAAGGACTTCAAAAGTGTAGAATACATGACAAGAGAAGCATTCTGGGATTTATACAAACCCGGATGTGACGAACATCTTGTACTGCATAAAATAAGAAAAGTACCTGCATTTGTAAAAGAATTGGATTTTGTTGCATGTGATAAGGATACGATCGTCGGCAATATTATCTATTCAAGAGCTAAGGTCCTGAATGAGGAAAATAAAGAATTCGAAGTTTTATGCATGGGCCCATTAACAGTATTGCCATCATATCAAAAGCAGGGGATCGGTTCTTTATTAATGAATCATTCTATCGAAAAGGCGAGGCAGCTGGGATACAAGGGTATTATTATTTTTGGAAATCCCGACTATTATCATCGTTTTGGTTTTGTCAATGCTAAAGAATATAATATCCGGACATCCTGGGGCGATAATTTAGATCCATTTATGGCATTAGAACTCTACGATGGTAGCTTGAGGGGCATTTCAGGAAAATTCTATGAGGACGAGGTTTTTAAAATAGAAAATGAGGAGCTGGAGGATTTTGAAAAGCAATTTCCCTACAAAGAGAAGCATGTTACAGACACTCAATTAAAACTATAAATAAAGAAGGAACACCATGAATTAATTTTTTGAGAAACTTATGGCAGGCCCGGAGCAGGCCCGGAGCAGGCCCAGCGGCAAAAAAGTAGAGAAAATTCTTTGCTAAATAGTGTGGAGTTAAAATCAAATGATCAAAAAGGTTGCAAATTTTATAATATCATTTGTTATTACAACTATTATTTTATTGGTATATTTTTATCTTGCACATGGTTTGCCTGTCGCTCAAGAACTGGAAAAAACGAATATCGTATCTGTGCAAATTGTGCAGGGAAACGAAACCATTAATCTTACTGGCGATGAAGATCTTGAGAAAGCTGTCAATGTTGTAAAAGGATTAAGTTTTCGATTTGGAGAAGCTAATGGCGGACCTGCAGATACGACATGCATATTTTATCAGAGAGATGGTTCCAAAATAGAAATCGGAGCAAACAATGATACCATTTTTAAGAATGGCAAGCAGTATGTTGGTGTGAATGATTCATGTCGACTTTTTGGGAACTTAATTCAAGGTCTTTTTTTCTCGGAAACACTGCAGGATGGAAAACTGTATAATTAACGAATAAGCTTATTCCAAAACTTGATTTAACCGCATTACTTTTGGAGTGGGTTCATTATAACGAAAATCCCCATGCCATCAACCGTTTTTTAATTTCCCTTAATTCATCATCCTGAAAGGTGAGGCCCTGATAATGACGCAGAGAATTAAGGAAAACGGAATGAATTTTGAATGGAAAGTACCTACTGCCATTTTGTACGGTTCGGACGATAATCTATCTGAATGGGAAGAAATTTCAGCATTTGCAGCAAGATATCAAGCAACAGTTAAAGTTCTCGAGCATGGAGAGCATTACTTCCATACGGAAGAACAATTGCAGATGTTTGATATATGGACGGATGAAAATCTGCTGTGAAGTAGCGTAGAAAATGAGCAAATCCTCCATTAAGGAAATAGTAGAAGGAAACAAGACTTCCGGACCTACAATTATTATATGAAAAAACCTATGCTATTTCTATGTCAAGGAAGCTACAAGATTCTGCTTTTCGCTTATTGAAGAAAGCATCCGACGAAATCGATAAAGAACGATATAAAAAAGCCTTTGAAAACCTTGATGAGGTCGAAAAGATCGCAGAAGAGGTAAAGGACCCTGAGATTTCATACCATCTCCTGTTTTTTAAAGGTTTTGCAAAATACAAAATTGACGAACTCGAAGAGTCGCTTGCACTTTTCGGAAAGGCGCTGGAAATTAGCTGGGAGTTCTTTTCAAAAGAACCGGAAAAAGAAGATTACCAGTCCTTTATAGGAGACACGATTGGAAGTATTGGAGATATACTTTCGAAGTTCGAAGATCCCGAAAAAGCAAAAGAATACATCTATCCGATGAAAGGGATATTTGAAAAAGCGGTCCAGGGCTTTGAGAAATTATTGAAATCAGATCCCGAAAATCCAGGATACCTGGAAGAATTCCTGAGAACGCTCGAACACATAGGGCTCTGTTTTGAAGCCGGAGAATTAATCGAAGACTCAGTCCCACTTTTCGATAAAAGATATGATGTCATTGAGAAATTGCTCAAAAGTGAAACGGAAATGTCCGAACACCTCAGCAGCCTTGATGATTCGCTTATGAACTTTGGAAGGATCTGCGATGAAAAGGGATATTTAGAAGAGGCAAAGCACGTTTATGACCGGGCAATAGAGATTTACGGAAAAGTCCTCGATAAAGACCCTGAAAATTCCGAAACCAAAGTTTACCTGAGCTACGCATACCGTTACCTTGCCGCTCTGTATTCGGACCTGGAAAATCTCGAAAAGGCAGAGGAATGCTATAAAGAAGCATTATGCCTGCTGGAAAGTGAGATAGAAGAGGAACCTGAAATCATTGAAATTTCTGAAAATATTCCAGTTTCCAAAAACATTCCGTTTTCTATGGCCCTTGCAGATATGTACAAAGACACAGGTTTAATATTTTCAGATACGGAAGATGCCACAAAAGCCAGGGACTACTATACGAAAGCAAGGGAAACTTTCCGGGGGCTGATGGATAAATACCCGGACCTGCTGGGAGACGATGAAAACCTTGCCAGGGCTTTAGATGAACTTGCAGAGCTGTTTTCGGAGATCGGAGACCTCGAAAATGCAGAAACCTGCTATAAGGACGAACTGCAGGTCTATGAAAACCTGCTGCAAAAAGAACCTGAAAACCCTGAATACTCCCTGAAGCTTTCCGATGTATACAGGGAACTTGGAGACATTTTTGCTGAAGATGACGAAATTGAAAAGGCAAGAGCTTATTATGAGAAGGAAATCGAAATATACGAAACCCTTCACCCCACGGACGCCGATAAGCTCATGTTAGAAGCTAATAAAGCTGATACCTGGAATCAGATCGGGAATCTCTATGCAGAAGAGGAGCCTGAAATTGCAATGCATTACCACGAAAGGGCTCTCCCCGTATTTGAAGAAGCCTTCGAATCTGATCCCGAGAACGAGTTTTTCCATGAGGGGCTTCTCGAAACCCTGACCGGTCTGGGACTGCTGTTCAAAAACAGTCGAGAATTCGGAAAAGCAATCCTGGAGTATGAAAGGGTCCTGGAAGTCCAGAAACAGCTCCTTGAACTGATGCCTCCGGAAAGCTGCCATATGGGCCATGATCTTGAACATGAACATGAACATGAACATGAACATGAACATGAACATGAACATGAACATGAACATGAACATGAACATGAACATGACCTGGATATGGAAACTACATACTTTGAACTTGGAGTTCTGCATTCTGAAATTGGAGACGAAGAAAAAGCCAGCGGCTACCACAGGCAGGCTCTTGAAAGATTTGATCAGATAATTGCCGAACAGTTTGAGGACCCGGAACTCATAATCCTTACATCAAGTAAGGCATTCTTTTTAGGAATGACCCTCCTTGAAAAACTGGAGTCCGAAAATAAAGACTCAAGCATTGCCAGAAAATACTATGAACTTGCCCTCAGAACCATTGAAAAATTATATGAAGCCTACCCGATGAACCTGAAGCTTCAGGAGATGCTTGCCAGTTTTTCCGAACAAATCGGGGACATATACAGGGATGCCGATAAACTGGAAGAAACAATCCCGGAATATGAATATGCATACAGAAGCCTCGAAATCCTGTCTGAAAAAGACCCTGAAAACCCCCTGCACCTCCATCATATGCTTGGAGCTCTGAATAATATAGGGATCGGATATTCGGTTACGGATCAGCAGGAAAAAGGAAAAGAGTGCTTTGAAAAAGCCCTTGCCCTTAACGAAAGCCTGGCAAAATCCGACCCTGAAGACCTTGATCCCCTGAAAAGAAATATTATGCTTTTCAGCAACTACGCAAATCTCCTTGAAGAACTGGGGGATTCCGAAACTGCAAAAGAATACCGTAAAAAAGCTGAAGAGATCGACGCAAAAATGGCTGAAGAAGACCCGGAATGGGTTTCCCCACTTGAAGACATCTGATGTCGAAACCAGAGAAATCTGCGGGCACTCGCTGCCCCATCCTATTTTTTAATCAGCCTCTGAAAACCCACCAGAGGCTCACGAATAGGTCACCTAAAACAAGCAGGAACCTGAATCTTTCGGCCCCTTCTGATTGAAAACCCCTTTATTTCGACCACATTTCCTTCGATCACATTTCTGTCAATCACATTTCCTTCGATCACATAAAACACAGAACTGTGAATTTCTATAACCCCGCAACATCTAAAGATGAATAACAATTAGCTGAATAAAACTTACTTGATAGCGGTAAGTTTTACAGCGTCTTATGTATTAATCTAAGGTTAACTCAAATTTAATTCAAATTCTTTTTCATCAGGAGGGATTTAAACGGCAAGCAAAGTCTATTTTGCAGACCTGAGGGCACAAAACCCCCGGGATAACAACATAAGTAAGATACAGAGGCTTTTTGACGCTGCAGGTTTTGTAGAACTTTTAGGGGTAGACGACCTGACAGCAATCAAGATCCATTTCGGGGAATACGGAAACGACGGGTATATCAACCCGGTCTTTGTCCGGCAGGTAGTTGAAAAGATCCGGGCAGCCGGGGCAAAACCTTTTGTTACGGACACAAATACCCTTTATTCCGGGAGCCGGCATAATGCAGTCGACCACCTGACGACAGCCATTGAGCACGGTTTTGATTATTCGGTCATCCGGGCTCCTCTCATAATCTCGGACGGGCTAAGGAGCCAGAACGTCGCAGAGGTCGAGATAAGGCAGAAGCACTTCAAGACCGTGAAAATCGGGTCCGACATCGTTGCAGCCGACTCCATGATCGTGATGTCCCACTTCAAGGGGCATATTGTTGCAGGGTTCGGGGGTGCGATCAAGAATCTGGCAATGGGCTGTGCGCCTGCAGCAGGCAAAAAGGACCAGCACTACCCCACAAGCCCCCACGTTGTTGAAGCAAAGTGCATCGGCTGCGGGAAATGCGTGGAAATCTGCCCTGTGGGAGCTGCATCCCTTGAAGGTGAAGTCTCCAGGATCGACCCCGTCGTCTGTATCAGCTGCGGGCAATGCATGGAAGTCTGCCCCGAAAGCGCTATCGACCTTAACTGGGAACAGGACATCCCCGAATTCCTGGAGTGCCTGACCGAATACGCATACGGCGCCGTAAAAGGAAAAGAGGGCAGGGTAGGCTATATCAATTTCCTGCTCAAAATCACCCCGGACTGCGACTGTGTGCCCTGGAGCGACGCCCCAATCGTGCCTGACATTGGAATCCTTGCATCAACCGATCCTGTTGCCCTGGACCAAGCAAGCTACGACCTTGTGAACAGGCAGAAAGGGCTTGTAGGCTCTGCTCTTCACTGCAACCATGAAGCGGGGGCTGACAAGTTCAAAGGGGCCTGGCCTAAAGTTGATGGCACCCACCAGCTTGAATATGCTGAAAAAATAGGATTTGGGAGCAGGGATTACGAGCTTGTTGAGATATGAGTTAAACAATTTTTGAGTAACTCTTTCTCATTATTTTTTTAATTTTTTGTCTTTTTTAATTTTTGTGCTTTAAGGGAAGCATTTAGGGAATCGTAACTCAACAGGTCACGTGAAACATTGCAATTACCCTGCCTTTGTCTTTGTTCCAGAGTTTGATTGCTTTTCGGGTTGGAAGGAGTTTTACCTTGCAGTCTTTTTTCCTGAAATAGTTCTTTGCTTTTTTCGAAAGCTCTACATAGCCGGTCTGTCCAGTCCCCATGATGAGCTCCTCTGCCCCCTTTTCGTAAATGTATTTCGCTTCGGCAAGCGAGATTTTATGGGATGTCCCGTAGAGTTTTTTCGAGAGCTTTTTCCTGCGCTTTTCGACCTGTCCGTCCAGGCGAATTAGGATGTCGTGCCCGAAGGTCTTTCTTTTGACCGTAATCGAACCGAACCTTGTGGAATTTATCTCTGGTTTCATGACAATCCTCTTTCAAAACTAAAAGATCTGCTCCGGACACCGAAACAGGGGCCTCTGCAGGAAGAGAAGACGGCAGGTAATATTGTGTATGAGACCACAGGCTTATTACCCTGCAGGAAACAAATGCACAGCACAAACAGGACATAATATTGTTACATCCATTTTGTTACGCCCATTTTCATAATCCCATAGTCTGGAACAGGGGGTTCCGTATAATGATTCAAGAAGCCATGTTTTACGAAAAGCTTGCCGAAAACAAAGTCCGCTGCAGCCTCTGTGCCCACCGCTGCAAAATCAACCCCGGAAAGCGGGGGATCTGCGGAGTAAGGGAAAACTGTGAGGGAACGCTCTTTTCCCTGGTTTACGGAGCAGTTGCAAGCGAGTCAGTTGCACACATCGAACAAAAGCCTCTTTATCACTATTACCCCGGCTCCGTCGCCTATTCCGTCGGGACCATAGGCTGCAACTTCAGGTGCAGGCACTGCCAGAACTGGACGCTTTCCCGGGCTTCTCCGGAAGATGCTGACCTGGGGACGCTCAGCCCCTCCCAGCTTATTAACCAGGCTAAAATGGCGGGTTGCCAGTCAGTCTCCTGGACCTATAACGAGCCCACCGTCTGGTATGAGTATACTTACGACGGGGCAAAACTTGCAAAGGAAGCAGGTCTCGGGACAAGCTATGTGACAAACGGATACATTACCCCCGAAGCCCTTGAGCAGATCGCCCCTTACCTGGATGCCTTCAGCGTGGACATCAAGGGCTTTTCCGAAGCATTCTACCATGACGTTGCCAGTGCAAAACTGGCTCCTGTACTCGAAGCTACCCTACTTGCAAAGAAACTCGGAATCCATGTGGAGGTCGTAAACCTGGTCATCCCCACCCACAACGATTCTCCTGAAGAAATCAGGGAACTTTCCCGCTGGGTTTACGAAAACCTGGGAAAGGACACTCCTCTTCACTTCAACCGCTTCCACCCTTATTACGAGATGAAGGACCTGCCTCCAACGCCAGTGGAAACGCTGGACAGGGCACGCTCGATTGCAATTGAGGAAGGGATGCGTTTTGTATATGTGGGCAATGTACCCGGACACCCCCATGAGAATACTTACTGTCCCGAATGCGGGACCTTGCTGATTGCAAGGGGGTTTTTTGAGGTACAGGAATACAACCTCACCTTGGAGAAGGCCTGCCCGAAATGTGGGGAGAAGATTCCTATTGTGGGGGAGTATGCCGGAAACAGGAACCATATTCCGGATGTAGAAAATAGGAGCCATATTCCGGATATAGAAAACAGGTGAACTAAGAACATCCATTTAAGATCAAGTTTAGTTGATTTATCCTCAAATCTATTTTTTAAAAAGATACATATAGAAGATTCCTCCAGTTAATATATGATATAATAGTACCCAATTTTACTGGAGATGAATGTGAGTGACCATCTGGGAATACGATGTTAAAGAGATCAGGTTCAGTGAGTGGTCAAAGGCAAAAGAAGACCTTAACAACCTGGGTGTTGAAGGCTGGGAATTGATAAAGTGTTCAAACGAGATCGATGAAAATGGCATGACAACAGCTGTATTCAAAAGGCCGGTTGATTACGTTGATGCAGCCTTCTAAAACTCTTTTTTTATGAGCTCTATTTTGCAATCTTTCGGGCTTTAAGCTCCTCATTATTTAATGCAATTTTTTCAATGGCTTCGGGATCTATCTGATCTGTTTTTGTGTATAACTGTGATTCCTGGAAGATTCTTTTTTAATTTATGCATTCCGGATGCAAGCTCATTTTTAATATATACGGAAATTAGCAGATTCATTTTCGGGGCATAACTGTTTTAAAAGAGTAATACTATTCTGATCTTATATTACATAATTAATATATTAATTCTAGGTGCTATAGTGGCTGGAATCAACTCACCTCGAGCTCTAAAAAATGCCTCTGGCTCTACATTTTCTGCACAATTTATTCTACGAAGTAGAACGGGGCGGTTTGCGCCTGTTTTGTTAGACTTGCTGTTTTTCTTAGGGCCTTCTCTGGTTCTTGCCGTCCACATGAGTGTTGACAGTTATCCGGATCTTTTGACTTCCGGGGCGGCATCCAGATACAGGATGCTCTGGGTTATTGGAGTAGCTCTGGTCTATAAATACTGCCTGATCGAAGGACTTTCCAGATATACCCTCGCACAGGGGGAAGATATTTTCAGGGGTTTTCGGCACATTCCGGGCCCTCAAAACTGGGAAGTAATCTTTATTATGTGCATCTACACACTTGAACTGCTGGGTTTCGGAGGCATCGCCTTCTTTGCGGGAACTTTTCTTGTGCAGCTTTTACCCGGACTTTTTTCCGTAAAACTGATGGCAATCTTTTCTCTTATCCTGGCAGGTCTCTTTCTATACAAATGCCCTTATTCATTTTTTGAAAGAATTGTATCTTTTTTTGTATGTCTTATAATAATTGGAACTCTTTACACCTTACTCGGGACTGGAATTCCTTTTGTAGATATGTCCCGGGAGCTTGCTCCTGTTCTTGAAAAAGAGCAGCTTATTACGATTATGGGACTATTGGGAGCGGTCGGCTCAAGTCTTTCCCTCCTGTTCTACTCTACCTGGCTCAAGGAAAAGATTGGGGCCCGGCATGGAGAAGCTTATTTTTCCAGGCATTTCCGAAATGTGAGGCTCAGTCAGGGGCTCGCCTTCTTACTGACAGGTCTCTTTTCCTTTGCCTTCATGACTATCGGACTTTCTTCAGGCTCAAGCACCGATTTCTTCAATGGGATTTATCTTTCGCTCCACAAACTGCCTTACGGAGTTCCGGTATTCGTTTTAACTTCATATGTTGTTTTTGTTGCCCTTATTCTTACCGGGATTGACGGAAGGGCCCGCGCTATTGCTTCGATCCTCAGAGGAACAGGAATAAGTTTCAGGGACGAAACAACGCTCTACAGGGGAATAATTTCCGGGCTTGTAATTATCCTTGCTTTTATAATCATCTTCGGGGAACCCGGGAGTATCCTCACATGGGTTTCTGCCCTCGCATCAATAATGTTTGCATTCATCGGTTTTATGGTAGTCTATCTTGACTTCAAGCTCCCGGCATATGCAAGGGGGTCGAAGTTATGGCGTTTCCTCATGGTTACAGGCAGCTTTTTGTTCCTCCTCGTGGCACTTTTAAAGGAAGAACAGCTCCTGCTTTTCGGGGTCCCTTTGATGGAAAGGGTTACGGTGGTTGCCTTTGTCATATATTTGTTCAGCAGCTCAAAAAATATGAGGTTGGCTCTTGAACGCGGTTTTTCAATGGCTGACAGAGCCCTGATCGTGATAGTCTTCGGCACGCTTTCCATTTACGGAACCACTCAGGCCATTCTCTTTGACGGGGCGTTTATCAACTTCAGGGATCTCGGGCCCATGATAGCAGGGCTAATAGGAGGGCCTGTACTTGGGGGTCTGGCAGGACTTATAGGTGGGCTCTACCGCTATTCCCTGGGAGGCTGGACTGCCCTTCCATGTGCGGTTGCAACAATTCTGGCCGGCGTCCTTGCAGGCTATGCCGCAATTTGCTGGAAGGGCAGGCTGGACTATCTCAGGCTTACCGGGCTTGGTGTTTTCGTGGAAGCTATCCATCTCCTGGTGATTTTTCCTCTCCTTGTATACCCCGCACCTCTTGAGGACATCTTCAACCTGATCAGGAGCTTCTTGCTGCCCATGATCCTCACAAACGTATTCGGACTGGCTATCTTCCTGTACATTCTAAAGGAACAGAGCTTTTTCCTTGAAAACAGGTTCGTTTCACGCTTGCAGAAAGCCGGGGGCCTGAAAGTCTCGCTGCAGACTTTAACCGTCCTGATATCCGTGCTCGCACTTTTAATTTTAGAGGAGAGCTTCATGACAACCGGCATCCAGCTGATCGAACGCTTTGTGGTTGTGGCTTTTTTCCTCTACATTCTCTCCGGGACTGCCATGATAAAAAATTCGCTCAAACGCAGCCTGAGCCTTAAGGAGCAGAGCCTGATGGCGCTGGATTTTGGTTTCCTTTCAATCTACGGGACATTACAGGCTGTCAGTGTAGGGGAAGCTCTGGTAAATTTCCGGGATCTTGGGCCCATGATAGCAGGTTTGCTCTGCGGGCCTTTTGCAGGGGCAGCTGCCGGATTTATGGGCGGCTCTGTTCGCTATATGCAGGGAGGCTGGACAGCTCTTCCATGTGCAGTGGCAAGTGTTGCTGCAGGTCTCCTGGCTGGAGTCTTTTCAAAGCAATGGCAAAAAAAATTTAGTTACATTCGATTTGTTTTCCTTGGAGTCTTTATGGAGAGTATGCACTTATTCGTACTGTTACCTCTTCTTACATATCCTGCACCTCTCTCTGATGTTCTGGAAGTTGTGCGCAGTTTCTACCTGCCGATGACCGCGATAAACGTACTGGGACTTTTATTTTTCCTCTATGTGATCCAGGAACTTAACTCAGTGGACACCGGAAACTTAAAGCCCGCAAGTAAGGTTAATGCCGGAAGAACGGAAACTTCGGTTCTCATAAAGCCGCTTGCAGCCTCCGTTCTTATTTTCCTTGCTGCTGCTAATGACGGCTATCTGCTCAATGTTTCTGTCCCCCTGCTTGAAAGAATGCTTGTTGTTGCCTTTTCCCTATACCTGTTCAGCCGTACGGAAACCCTGTGTGAAGCGGTTGCAGGCCGGATTTCCGGAAGCAGCAGGATCTGGCTTGTAATGTGCTTTGGTTTGCTCTCGGTCTACGGCACGATGCGAGCTGTTCCGGTAGATGGGATCCTGGTCAATTTCCGGGACCTGGGCCCCATGCTTGCAGGGCTTCTGGGCGGCCCGCTTATCGGAGGACTTACCGGGCTTATCGGTGGCATTTACCGTTTAAGCCAGGGAGGGTGGACTGCTGTCCCCTGCGCAGTTGCCACAATTGCCGCAGGGCTTGTTGCAGGAGGCTTTTCGATTTTCTGGAAACGGAAACTTAACTATCCTAAACTCATTTTTTTAGGAGCCCTGGTCGAATGCCTCCATCTCCTGGTAATTTTCCCGCTGCTCGTCTATCCGGCTCCACTGGAGGATATCATGAACGTTATACGAAACTGCCTTCCCTCCATGCTCCTGGTAAACTGTCTTGGTCTGGTCCTCTTCTTGTATATTCTGCGAGAACAGGGACTATATCCCGAAGGGTGCGAAAAAGAGCTTTCAGACGAGATTGTCTCCGTTCCTCCCTTCCTTGGCAGAGATACAACTCGTTGACCTTTTTCAAAATGCAGGTCGATTACGTTGATTCTTCATCCTGGAACTATTTTTTGTAATTAATGATCCCTGACAAATTCGAAATTTAAAAAAGCAAATTGTTAGTTTTGAGATAAGCTCGAGGATAAAATTTCAAGTTAACATTGTTTACATATTTTGCTCTAAGAAAAAACTATTATCTTACCAAGTATTACAATATTTTATCAAAATACTATTTGCAGGGATAAACCGCTTAAAGTTGCCATTTAGAAAAAGAGCCTGTTAAATTTGTCTGGTGCGTCTTTAAACTGGCTAATTCGAGCCTTTTTGAGGTATGAAATGCTCAGGTTTCCAGACTCTTCTAATAAAGGCCTTAAATGGGTGTCTTAAAATATAAACACTTAAAGCAGTCTCCTGCTGCTCTAATGGTTCAATTTGCTTTGTGACTGTATAATTTATGAGCTTATCAGAGAGATATCTAATAGTAAGGACAGACCATATTTAAGAGGAGGAGAGACATATGGGAAATGAAGTGAAAGGCAGCACAGAAAATAGAACCGAGAAAGAAACTGAAACATCTGTTGACCTAATGCAAAAGCCTGTAGTAGATGCCGACCGATTATTCAAGCTTGTTGATTCCTCTGTCCAGGGTCTGAGAGAGTGCAAGCTCATTGCTGCGGCTTTTGAGCTTGGAGTGTTTGAAGCTCTTAAAGTCCCCTTATCAGCAGGAGTCCTGGCTAAAAAACTTGGCTGTGATCCTGTGCTTATGCCCCACTTTTGCGAGTCCCTCCACAATCTAGGGTTCCTTGACAGGTTTGAGGAAGGGGCACATGAGGAAGAGGAAAATGCGCAGATGGAGGAAAAAAACGAAGGCGAATCCGAAGCTGGATCTGAGGGCAAAAACCCTGATCCCGGAGAAAAAAATGGTGGGGCAGTGTACCTGGTCTCGGAACTCAGTGCAACGTATCTTCTGGAAAGCTCTCCGTTTTCTCAGCAGCATTACCTTGCCGAAAGGCTCAGGAATGTTGAACTCTGGGTCCGCCTTCCGCAGATTATGAAGACTGGACCTGAGATTGTCGAGAAAGGGCCTTTTTTCGGGGAGGTCGTCCAATGTATGGCTGAAAACGCTCGCTGTGGGCTGCTTCAGGAAACGGTCCGGGTTGTCCAGGAAAATGTGGATTTTACAAATGTCAAAAAGCTGCTTGACCTCGGGGGAGGACACGGACTCTATGCAATCGCTTTTGCAAAATTGAATGAGAACCTTCAGGCTTTTGTTTTCGACCTCCCGCCTGTTACGCAAAAGACAAAAGATTTCATAGAAAAGTATGGAGCTTCAAGAGTGGATATAATTCCCGGGGACTTTTTTAATGATGAAATCGGAGGCGGATACGATGTTATATTTTCGTCCTTTAATCCCGGAGGAAAAGTGCCTTCCCTTATCCCGAAGATTTCCGAAGCCCTGACCCCCGGAGGCGTTTTTGTGACCAGGCAGGTCCCGGATGAAAAAATGAAATCCAGCCCTCTTCTCAGCCTTGACTGGAACCTCTGGACTTTTGAAGACGTAAAAAAAGGAGGATCAGGATACAGTTTTGAAAACAGCGTCCCCTTTACCGAATATATAGAGATGCTGGGCAGCTACGGGCTTGAAGTCTTCCGGGCCCTTGACATGAAGGACGGGTCAAGGATCGTGTTTGCCTGGAAAGTAGACTGAATTTTGCAGGGTAAGCATAGTAATTCCCCTGCAATTTTTTTCCGCCGCTGGGAGGCTACTTACAGGCTTGAAAATGCCGATATCGGCTTAAGCATGGAACTTGAAGAAAACACTTTTTTGATATGGACACCGTAGTCCCGTTAGGGATAATTGTTAATGAACCTGTTTCGAATTTCATGAAGCACGTATTTTCCGGCAGGAAAACCGGATAACTCAAAAATCCTGATTGGAACAAATCAAAGAGCCTACCTGTTTTCCCGCACCGGACTGAATAAAATCTATAACAATAACCGTTATTACCCAAAAAAACAATCATTCTATGGGGATTGTTGTGATAAAAGAAGCCATGTTCTACGAGAAACTCGAAGCTGATAAAGTACATTGCGGGCTCTGCGCCCACAGGTGCAAAATCGCCCCGGGAAAGAGGGGATTTTGCAGGGTCAGGGAAAACCGGGGAGGTAATCTTTATTCTCTTATTTACGGTACGGTTTCCAGCGAAGCTGTGGACCCTATAGAAAAAAAGCCGCTTTATCATTTTTATCCGGGGTCTTATGCATACTCAGTGGGGACTGTCGGATGCAACTTCCGCTGCAAGCACTGCCAGAACTGGACCATTTCCCAGACCTGCGTGGAAGACTCTTACACAACAGATATCCTTCCGGAAGAGCTGGTGGAAAGGGCACTTATTTCTGGTTCGAGGTCAGTTGCCTGGACCTACAACGAGCCCACGATCTGGCATGAGTACACATACGAAAGCGCAAAGCTGGCAAAGGACGCAGGCCTTGCGACCGTCTACGTGACCAACGGCTACATGACCCCGGAAGCCCTCAGGCACATTGCCCCCCGGCTGGATGCTGCCAACATCGACATCAAGGCTTTCACTGAAAAGTTCTATCATGACGTTGCCAGCGCAAAACTGGCTCCAGTGCTTGAGTCCTCCATCCTTGCAAAGGAGCTCGGGATTCATGTGGAAATCACGACCCTCATCATCCCGAAACACAATGACTCTCTCGAAGAGCTCCGGGAACTTTCGAAATGGATCTACAAAAACCTCGGGCCTGATACTCCCCTCCACTTCACGCGCTTCCACCCCCAGTACCAGATGCAGGACCTCTATCCGACACCTGTAGAGACCCTCGTGACCGCCCATAAGATCGCAACTGAAGAAGGAATGAAGTATGTTTATGTAGGGAATGTCCCGGGGCAGGAATACAACAATACCTTCTGCCCGAACTGCGGTAAAGTGTTGATCTCTCGCGGTTTTTTTGATATCGAAAAGTACGAAATCACTCCTGAAAAGACCTGTCCCGTGTGCGGGGAGAATATCCCTATCATTGGAGAGTATGCGGGCTCAAAACAGGTATTAGATGAAGATGAATATTGAAAGCGGTTCCTGATTAACTGATTTATCTATTCCGGAATCCCGAATGAAATATATTGGTTATCTCTCCCTGCTCCGCGGGGGGTTATGGCTGGCCTGCTCACAAGAAAAAAGCGAGAAAATAGGCACCGCAATTAAGAGGGGCTATATGCTGAAGAAATGCTCCCTGGGCTGAGAGAATACGTTCCCTAACTTCCAAAAACCGATTTCCGATTTACAAGGTAAATATAAGCGCCCCCGCAAGCTTGTCTGGCGTCTCTACAAAAAAAGCAGAAAAAACAGATTTGAAAGAGAACTTAGACCGAAATTTATGCAGATTTGAGCTGTCGGGTTCTCGTTCTAACTCAAAAGAGCCCTCAACCGCATTTATTATACCTTTTTTCTTCCTTTTCGTCTTTTTGGGAAAGACCGCTCTCCTGCGTCGAGCGGGACAAAAAAGACGTGATAAAGCGAATAAGGTTGTACGGATCAGAAATATTGTAATTTTAGTCCTTTTTTAGTCCTCTTAAATGTCAGAAAAGGTATTTTCCGCACCCTTCTTCAAAGATTTTTATTATCCCTGCCCTCAGGGAAGGCGTATATTTGTCAGGTTCGATTTTAACAGCCCTGTGCAGGTCTTCAAGTTCCACCCACTCAACTGAAACGGCTTCCTCAGGATCATGCCGGATAAGGCTTGCTGTTTCTTCCGAACATCTGCCTGAAAATACCGTATGGTAGGCTCCTTTGTTTTCGAAGATGCAGGGGATTTTGAACAATTTTCCGAAAGGGACTGAGATTCCTATTTCCTCAAGCATCTCCCGCGCAATGCAGGTCTCGTAGGATTCGTCTGCGACAGTGCCGCTTACGGAGTATGTGTAACGGTTCGGATACCATTTCTTTTGAGATGCCCTTTTCTGGATAAGCATTTTGTTTTCTGTATTCAGCAGGATTAGATGGGAGGCCCTGTGGATGTGGTTTCCCGAGTAAAAGTCCTCCCTCGGGCGCAGTCCAAGAAAGTTATCATCTCTATCAACTTCACTGATCAACTCTGTCACAGGGGACCTCCGGATTACCTTTGATCTTCAACACGGATACTGCAGAATTAGAAAGACAATAAAAAGAAATTCCGAGAAATTAATTAAAAAAATGAAATGATATGAAAAAAGAAAATTTTATTTTTCGAGCGCTTTCAGGGTTCTGAGACCTCTTTTGGCTTCTCTGCGGATCTCTGGATCTCTTCAAGCAGCTGGTCGTCAGTCTTGCCTTTTATGTCAAGCCCAAGCTTCTCAGCAGTTTCCTGTACCTTGGTCTTTGGAGCTACGGGTTCCTTTAAGGATTTCTCAAAATCCTTCAGGTTCTGTTCGGATTCTTTCTGGGCTTTTTTGAATTCTCCCACCGAACTTCCCATGGACCGTGCAAGTTCAGGGAGTTTGCTTGCCCCAAACAGGAGCATAACTACTGCTAATATAAGTATCAGTTCTGTGGGACCTACCCCGCCAAACATATCTATACCTCGAATCTTTACCTTTTTTCTGGTGTTTTTAAGTTTATCAGTAAATTAAGTAGATTATAATACTTTTAGTAGAACAAAAATTATTCTGAAAAACTGCTGTTTAGCAGAGAATGAGGATTTACTTCTACTATATAAACCTTTTATTTTATAGTTATTATTTGTCGTATTTTTATATATTTAGTTATTTAGTTATTTATTAAATTAATTATTTATTTAGTTGTATATTTACTTGTTTATTATGCCAACTCTTAAGAACTTATTCTATTTTTGCATATAGTCAATAACTGAAGCTTTGAACCCATATACAGTAAGCTTTATTATTCCGGGATTTTTCCATTGGTATCGGAAGCTTCGTGATTTTCTATATCTGGAATGGAAGATCTGGCTTCCAGTGAATTTTTAAGGCTCTGGTCTGTCCTGGTTTTAGTTTTCGGGGCTTCATTTTTTATATCCATTTCATCCTCTTTTACCCCGGAAACGGCCCCAGATTCAGTTTTTCTGGTATATGAATCGAAGGTCGTGAGCTCCAGTTCAGCGGCTCTCTGTGCTTTCTTGAACTCTCCTACCGCACTTCCAAGAGACCGTGCAAGTTCGGGGAGCTTCCTTGGCCCAAAGAGAAAAAGCGCAGCGATCAGGATTGCAAGCACTTCAGTGGAACCTATCATTGTCGGCTATTATCGACGATCAAATATAAAAATTCTTGCAACAAGCAGGGAAGGCAGGTTTTACGCGGAATCAACTGTCTGTTTATTTTTTATATTTATGCTTTTTTGACCTGACAGACTACGTTAAATTCCCAAACTCGCCTTAAAACAACCTGACCAGTAGCAGGCTGAACTCAAAGAGGACTACAAGCAGAAGCGCGACCAATATCTGGGCAATGAAAGTCGGGTCCGGCGAAAGGAATAGGGATAGCGTTACAATTGCGCTATAGACCAGTATACGCTGTTTCTTAAGGGTTTGATACTTTACAAGCCCCATTTTCACGGCAAATATTACAAGAAGGGGAGCCTGGAACACAATTCCGAAGCCTGCAAGTATTGTGGTCACGGCTGAGAAGGTGTTTTGCACGGAAAGCTGGGCTGAAGCCACATCCCCTGAGTAAAAGATAACGTACCTGAACATCACAGGCAGGACAATGAAATAGCCCAGGGCAGCTCCCAGGATAAACAGGAGAAAAGATACAGGGACAACTTTCAGGAAAAAGCGCTTCTCATGCGGATAAAGCCCTTTCCCTGCAAACCTGTAGAGCTGATAGAAGAATTGCGGAATTGATACTGCAAGTGCAAAGACCAGGCAGAGCTTGAGGCGGGCAAAGATCCATTCAAGAGGCGAATATACTGCCATATCCAGTCCCGGGCTTATGAATTCTTTCCAGACAAGCATCATCCCTTTTTCAGAGAAGGGGTATGCGACCAGCATAGCCAGAAAGAGCCAGACAAAGACTACAGCAAGCCGGTTCCTGAACTCATACAGGTGAGCCATAAGGGGTTCTTCTATATCCCCGGGAACTCCGGAAGAACAAGCGTTTCCGTTAATTTTGTTTCCTGTATCAGGGAGCTGGTTTCCGGTATTATGAGAGGTCATGGTTTTTATCTGTTATTATCTGTTTTTCTGTTGAGTTTGCGATCTGGTTTCTCTGTCTTACACTGCATTTTAATAAATATATTAATATCGGAACATCTGATTACATTTATATCCCAGACCTCGATGATATCCCGCATGCTCTGGATATTCTGAAGTAGGGATACTCTAAAACCATATATCCATGATATATATTTACCGTCATCAATATTTACAGTATTTATTCGGATATCCCCATTATCCGTTACAGTTACAGTAGCCTTATAGCTACAATATAATACCGAAAAACACAAAGCTTGAAATATTATGCTTTGATCTGGAATCTTGTATTTGCCATCCCAAGCATAACAAAACATATAACGAAATAATCAGTTCCTGAAAGATAACCAGTTCCTGAAAGATAACCAGTTCATATTATTTGCCGGATAGGTACTCCATATGTCTGAAGCAATTGAAAACTTAAGTGTAATCCTGCTGACCCTGCGAAAGAAATTGATTGTAGTTGCTGCAGTCCTTTTTGCAGGCGTTGCTCTTTCTTTCCAGTTTACAGGTCCACTGATTGAGAGGATGAAAGAGGACCTCCTGCCTGAGGGTGCAAAGCTGGTGTACATATCCCCTCTTGAAGTAATGATGCTGAAGCTCAAGCTCTCATTTATAGTAGGGCTGCTCTTTGCCATTCCTGTGATTGCATTCTATGCTTACCGGGCTGTATCGAGGCGTTTTTCGATCAGAAATCCGATACAGGTCGGAAAAAACCAGTTTGTACTCCTGAGCGCGGCTGCTCTCGTAATGTTTGCCCTCGGGGCTTCGTATGCTTACTTCTTCATGCTACCCCTCTTTCTGGACTATCTCTACCTGAACGCAGCAGGTTCAGGGGTAACTGCTACCTACTCGATCTTCAAGTTCATTTCGTTTGCAGCTGCAGGCACAGCTCTTTTCGGGCTGATATTCGAACTTCCTATAGTACTCACCTTCCTGACCAGGAACGGCTTTATACAGTACAGTACCCTTGTGACCTACCGCAAGCATATTTATATCGTCTTCCTGGTGATAGGAGCTGTAATTACCCCTCCAGACGTACTCAGCCAGGTAATGGTTGCAGTGCCCATGATAATCTTTTTTGAGATCAGCATGGTTGTTGTAAGGGTACTTGGCGTGAAGAACAAGGTGCCTCAGCCTGAGGTTTCTTAAAACATGAAATTTCTTACTTGCCTGAAGCTAAAAAAGTTTGCTGAGCGAGTTTTTTAGGGAAAGAATCGGGCAAAAGGAAAGAAGAAGATGTGAAAAAGGAAGAAGAAGAGAAAAGAGAAGAAGAAGAGAAAAGAGAAGAAGGAAAAAATAGGAATTAAGAGGGATGTAAAAGAAAAAAGGCGCACTGGACGGAGGTGTGCGGATTAAAGGGTGTGGGCGTGTTTGGGGTAATGTAATGATGATGATAAATGAACCCAAACACGCCTCTAACAATTCTTTTTCCGCACTCGCCTATCCATTGATATTTTTGTTTTGACATTATTTAATATTATCCCAACTTAATTATAAAATTGATTTTTTGTTTTTTCCACCCGAATCCCTTGCAGGAAGACTGACACACCATACCAGAAAATAGTGCGGCATTAAGGCATGATGTACCTGTTTCTCGCTTCATGTGCCGTCCTTCCTGTAACCGCCCTTCATGCTCTGGAGATCATCCGAAATGCCCCGGAATATCTTCAGTGTGCTCGGGAAAGTCTTATTTAAGCGGACCCCTTATTTGCAGAGGTCATGGAGCAAAAGCACATAAAAGCAAGTGCCCAGGTAGTTGCCGCATCAGTCATCTATGGGTTTGCAGGAATATTTTTCCTGTACATAAAAAACATGGGTGCAGGTCCTGTTGTTTTTTACCAGCTCCTTTTAGGTTTTCTTGCCCTTGCAGTTTATCTGGCAGCCACGGGACAGCTCTCCGGGATACAGCTGAGGGGAAAAAGAAAAGCCCTTTTGTTGCTCGGGGCCTGGCACGCCGGAGTCATGCTTTCCTATTACACGGCTGTAAACTTTACGAACGTCTCGATGTCTGTACTTTTGCTTTATACGGCCCCTCTTTATGTCCTGCTGATTGCCCCTGTCATCCTTAAAGAAAAAATCAGCACAAAAAACCTTGCTGCTCTTGCGCTCTCCCTTATAGGTGTGGTGGTGGTTGTGGGTCCGGAGAGTCTCGTTTCCGGCACGGCAGAAGCCGGATCAGGATATCTCTATGGTGTGCTGATGGGGCTTTTCTCAGGTTTTTTCTATGCCTGCATTATTCTGACCTCCCGCTACCTCAGAGACGAATATTCAGGCATGGAACAGCTTTTTATCTCAACAGGCGTGACCCTTGTGATCCTTTTTCCCTTTATGCTGCAAATATCTCCCGCAGCCCTGCTTGAGAACCTGCCTGTCCTTCTCTTCCTCGGGGTAATGATAACCTCCCTCGGCTCCATTCTCTATTTCACAGGGCTTGAGCATGTAAAAGCCCAGAATGCGAGCATAATCTCCCTGCTTGAGCCCGTAAGTGCTATCTTTTTTGCCTATCTAATCTTAAACGACCCGGTATCCAGGACCACCCTGCTCGGATGCGTCCTTATTCTTGCAAGCTCTCTCCTTATGAGCCTGGAAAAAGAAAGCAAGGCCTAAGGTAAAATTCGCCTCTCTCGAATCGCGCCTCGCCCGAATTGCGCCTCGGGAGGACGCGGTCCTTTTCGCTCCGCTCAAGAGGACTAAGCTACAAAATAACAGGCTTTATTTCCCGAATTGCGTCTTGGGATCACAGAAAATAGAAGATTTTCAGGGAGTTGCGATGTAATCGCAACAGTACGCGGTCCGTTTCAGCAGAGTTGCGACTCTGCAGTACGCTGCTCTTTTCGCTGCGCTCAAGAGGGCTAATCTATGGGTTTTAGCAGTGAGCTCAGCTCGCTCAAGCGGACGAATTAAAAATATCAGGGTCCATAATCAAGGTACAAGGATTATTTAATATTAAGACACCCTCTTAGAAAAACATTTTATACTCTGTGACTAATGTTATACAGTCGTGGATTTACGGAATTGAATTATTTCAGAGCCTGAAGAGACTTTAAGAGGAGTTCGTTTTCTTTTTAGTAGAATTCCTCCCTGTTCAGAAGTCTTATTTTCCGGCAAAACATTATAAAATTTATTAAAAATCCTGTGTTCTTATCTGTATCATAAATAGATTTTATTGATTTATTTGAAAAGGACCTGGTATTTTATGGTAGACATAGTTAAGGAACTGGAAACACTAAGGCAAAACTTGCTTGATCTATCTCTTCGTAATAACCTTCTCAATTACCGTCCTTCCCTGAGAAGGACAATCTCAATTACGGGCAGAACCCCGGAGGAGGTCTATGACCTTTTTGTTCTCCAGGAAAAATCAATGAAGTTCAGGGCAGCAAAGACCAGGCCCAGAAAAAGAGGGAAAAACGAAAATGGGGGGAATGGGGAAGATGATGATGCGGAAAATGAAAGCAAGCTTCTGAAAACAATAGGAAAAATCCCTGTTTCCGAAGAAAAGAATAAACCCCATAACTCCCGTTTCGAACCGTTTCTTGAGACCCCCGACGATAGCGAAACTCTTGATCGGAAACTTTTTTACGTTTATAACCAGGCAAATTCTATTTTTGAAGAGCAGGGTTATCCTGTTCTTTATCTTGCAATGGGCTTTCTGCAGTGGAGTGAGAACAAGTCTTCGGTAAAGAACCCGAAGGCTCCCCTCGTCCTTGTTCCTGTTGAACTCAAGAGGATAGGGAAAGGAAGGAACTTCAGCATCCAGTGGACCGGGGACGAGATTTTCACTTCTATTACCCTTCAGGCGAAGATGAAAGAGTTCGGGGTCGAGGTCCCTGAGTTTGAAATGCCTGAGGAGGCTTTCGGGATACAGGAATACTTCAGGACAGTGCTCGGAGCAATCCGGGATAAAACGGACTGGAAGATCATTCCGGAAGTCTGCCTTGACCTTTTCAACTTCAGGAAATTTGTCATGTACAAAGACCTGGACCCTGCAACCTGGCCTGAGGACATGTCTCCTGCAGAGCACCCCCTGATCCAGAAGGTCTTCAACCCTGAAGATTCTGAGTGCGAGATTCAGGGTTTTCGGGAAGAGGAGGTCGACCTGAAGCTTTCGGCAAAAGATACCTACCATATAATGGATGCCGACTCCTCGCAGATCGCAGTCGTCGAGGACGTGAAAGCCGGAAAAAACCTTGTTGTGGAAGGGCCGCCTGGCACAGGAAAGTCCCAGACCATTGCAAACACAATTGCAGAACTGCTTGCCCAGGGCAAAAGCGTGCTCTTTGTGAGCGAAAAGATGGCTGCCCTTCAGGTTGTAAAGAACAGGCTTGATAATTCGGGGCTGGGAGAGCTCTGCCTCGAGGTCCACAGCCACCAGACCAGGAAAAAAGCCGTGCTTGAGGAGCTGGAAAAAGCCCTTAACCGTGCAGCACCTCCTGCTATCAGCGCTGAGAGAGATCTTAACGAACTTGAAAAGCTTAAACAGGAACTCAACGGGTATGCAAGGACACTCGGAGAACCTGCAGGAAAGATCTACCCAAGCCTCTATGCACTTTACGGGGTAAAGGAAAAGACCCGGACTTACTTTGAGTCAAATGGCCTGAAAATACCCAATTTTAAGTTTCAGGACCCTGATACGTGGGAAACCAGAGCCTGGGTAGAAGCCGAATCGGTTCTGGAAAAAATCGGGCAGGTGCTTCCTGCTCTCGGGCCTGTAAAGAAGAATCCCTGGTACGGCTGCGAGCCAGGGCTTGTGCTGCCTTCTGACCTGGGGGAAATCGGGTCTATTGCAGACGAATGCACTTTTGCTTTTGAAAACCTTGAGAAGTCAATAAAAACCCTTAACGACCTCTCTGCAACATCAAAACCCCAAACACTTCAAGATATTGCAGGCATAACCGAAGCTGCAAAACTTATAAGCAAATCAAAACCCCTGCCTGAAAAAATACTCCAGAACCCTGAATGGGACTCCGAGGCTTCAATATCCGAAGCTGAAGCCCTGGTCTCAAAAGTCAGGCAGTATAGGGAACTGAAAATTTTTGTGGACAGGACTTTCCACCCGTCGGTTTTTGACCTTGACACCTCCGAGTTTAAGGACATATCCGGCAAGCTGTTCAGTATTTTAAACTCCAGGTACAGGAAACTAAAAAAGGAGATTTCAGCCTGCTATATCTCAGGGGCGCCTTCAAAAGACAGCAAAATCCTTCTCGACCTCGCCTGCGTTTCCGAGTGCAAGGCGCACAGGCTGGAGCTTGAGGGCGCTGAGATAACTGGCAAAAAGTTATTCTGGGAGTACTGGAAGGGCCTTGAAAGCGACCCCGCCTCCCTGGAAGAACACTGCAGGTGGATGATCCCCTTCCGCAGGCATCTCAAGGAAGGTACTCTAACTGACAGGTCGTTCAGGCTGGTAGGAGGCGGGGTTGATTCAATAGCCCTTGAGTCTGCTATAAATGAAGTCCTGGCAGCAAAACAGGCTTTTCTTTCCTCCCTGGAAGAACTCGGCTCCCTTGTAGGGGCAGATTTCGGGAAAATGTTCGGAAACGATATGGAAGCTGTAAAAATCAGCCAGTTAAAGTCCCGTGTAACCCGATGGAAAGATGAGACTTCTTCCCTCGTGTTCTGGAGCCAGTACCTGGGATACAGGCAGGCTTGCCTTGAAACGCTTGCTTCCCCTATGATGGAGGACATAGAAACTGGAAAAATAGAATCAGAAGACCTGATCCCGGCTTTTGAGGGAAACTATGCCGAAAGCATGCTGCACAGGGCTTTCAGGGAAAGGCCGGAACTCTCTGCTTTTATCCGGGAACTTCATGAAGGCAAGATAAGCAAATTCACCGAGCTTGATAAAAAAGTCCTGCTTGAGAACAGGAAGAGGATTGTCTGTTCTGCTTATGAGCAGGCCCCCAGGCTGACCTCGGGAGCATCAAGAGCTTCCGAAGCCGGAATTCTGCTCAACGAATTCAACCGCAAGCGCGGGCACATGCCCATACGTACCCTGATGAAAAAGGCAGGCAGCCTTATACAGAAAATAAAGCCCTGCTTCCTGATGAGCCCGCTTTCCATTGCTCAGTACCTGGACCCGAGAAGTACAAGGTTTGATGTGATCATCTTTGACGAGGCAAGCCAGGTCAGGCCCGAAGATGCTGTCGGCGCACTCCTGCGCGGAAAACAGGTAGTGGTAATGGGAGACTCAAAACAGCTTCCTCCAACCGACTTCTTCGATACTGTTGTCGATTCTCCTGATAGCGAGCCTGATGACTATGCTTCCGCAGGGGATATGGAAAGCATTCTGAATGTCTGCAAGCGCAGTTTCCCGGTTAAGACCCTGCGCTGGCACTACAGGAGCAGGCATGAGTCCTTGATTGCGATTTCAAACCAGGAGTTTTACGACAACCGCCTCTATGTTTACCCCTCCCCCATGCAGAAAGATGAAAGCCTGGGGCTGAAGTTTGTTCACCTCCCTGATGCGGCTTATGACCGGGGCAAGAGCGGAGCCAACAGGATAGAGGCAAGAGCTGTTGCCAGGGCAGTGTTCGAGCATTTCCAGAAGTATCCTGGAAAAAGCCTGGGGGTCGGCACTTTCAATGTAAAACAGCAGGAGGCTATCCAGGAAGAGATCGAAGTTCTCCTGAAAGCAAACCCTGGCGTTGACCTTAACTCAGGGAATGATAGGGGTGAACACTTCTTCGTAAAGAACCTCGAAACCATCCAGGGCGACGAAAGGGATGTCATTCTTCTGAGTGTGGGTTTCGGTTTTGATAATAACCGGAAACTTTCCCTGAACTTCGGACCTCTTAACCGGGAAGGAGGAGAAAGGCGTCTGAATGTGCTTATCACAAGGGCAAGGGAAAAATGCGTTGTCTTTTCCAACTTTACTTCAAGAGACCTGTCCCTTGACGAAAACTCCTCTTTCGGGCTCAAAGCCCTCAAAGTCTTCCTTGAGTTTGCCGAAAGCGGCACCCTTCCGGCTCCGTTATGCGGCAGGCAGGAGCTTGATTCTCCTTTCGAAGAAGCGGTCTCCGATTTCCTGACCGAAAACGGGTGTGAGGTGCACAGGCAGATCGGATGTGCCGGGTACAGGCTCGACCTTGCAGTCCCTGACCCCCGCCACCCGGGCAGGTACGTGCTCGGGATCGAGTGCGATGGGGCAAGCTACCATTCTTCTCCTGTTGCAAGAGACCGCGACCGCCTGCGCCAGCAGGTCCTCGAAGGGCTGGGCTGGAAAATCTACAGGGTGTGGTCTACGGACTGGTACCTTCATCCGAAAGATTGCAGGGAAAAACTGCTTGATACCGTAAAGGCAGCTGTTAGACAGGCAAAATTGCAGGCAAAATCCGAACCTGAACCCGAAGTTGTGATAATAAACGAACCTCCTGCCTGGGCAAAATCCGCCAAAACTAATGAGGTCGCCACAACTTATGAGATAGCCGGAACTTATGAGGTAAAAGCCGTTCCTGCTGCAAGCCTGTTTTCACCTTTAGAAAGCAAAGCCTTTAAAGAGCCTGTAAAAAACTTTAACGAGCCTGAAATAAGACCCTTTGAAACGGCATCCCCGACAAAAGTTTCCCCTGAAGTCGAGTTCCTTTCAGAAAACCTTTCGGGAAACTCATCTGAAATGGAGTTCCTGGTCGAAGATTCCCCTGATAAGAAATCTATTGAACAGATTTCCTTTGAAGCGGCATATGAAGAAGAAGAAGAAAAAGAAAAAGAAAAAGCAGACGAAGAGGAAGTAAAAGAAGCAGATGAAGAGGAACTGGAAGACGAGGTGGAGTATGAAGACGGAGCAGAAGATGAAGAATCCTTTACTGCTGCTTTCCCCACGCTTGAAGGAGGATTTTCAACCTATTCAGGGCCGGACTTCCTTCCTGAAATGACTTTAAAAGCCGAGTCCATGGCTACTCTCGCTGACGAAAACTCCAGAAAGGAACCTGTCAGAAGGTTAAAGAAATCAAAGCTTCTTAAATTCAGTGTTGACCCACGCTCTAATTTCGAAACGGATATTGACGGAGGATCAGATCCCATTCCTGAGCCTGAATCTGAAAGAATAAACTTCTTCCAGGCTTACCCGGAGATCGATTTCAGTGCAGGTCCGGAAAAGAAACGAAAAAGCAAAAGGATTAACGAGTTTGCTTACATCTACGGCTCGGGAGGCTTCTTTGAACCTGAAGATCCTGAAGAAGATGATTATCCTGACCCGGAATGGAGTTCTGAATCTGAACCAGAAACAGAAACAGAAACAGAAACAGGAGCTAAAGCTGAATCTTACACCGAATCGAAGGTAAAAACCGACATCAAATCAGGGCTTGAGACTAAAGACCCCGGAATCATCGAACCTCATGCTCCCGAGAATATGAAAGACGGAGATGAAAAACTGTCCGGGAAAGGGAATTCTCTGGAGGCTCTTGTGCCTCCCTACAAAACCTGCCTCTCCTCCAGACTTCCGCAGTCAGGAGACTTTTCTGAAGTTTCCGATGAGCAGATCGAGGAGGCAATTGTAAGAATTGTGGAATGCGAAGGTCCTGTTCACTCAGAGGAAATACTCCAGAGGATAAAATCCCATACAGGACTCTCACGCATGCTCGGCAAAATCAAACAGAGAGTACTTGACTCCATGTCAGCGGCTGAAAATTCTGGAAAAATCCTGGCAAAAGGGGAATTTTACTGGCCGCTCTCGGAACCTGCATATCTCCTGCGCAGGCGTGATGCTGATTCATATGCAAAGATTGAATGGATCTGCGATGAGGAAATAAAAGAGGCTGTCCGTTTTGTCCTTAATAACCAGTATTCAACCCCTATGGAAGACCTGATTATCCAGACCTCAAGGGTACTGGGGATTAAAACAACCCGCAAAAACACCTGGGACAGAATAGAGAAACTTATCCAGTCCGGGATAGAAAGCAACGAACTGACCCGCAACCCCAATGAAATGATTTATTTTGTAGAGTAAATGAAGATAATAACAAATTTATTAACCCTGTTTAAAACAGTTTTTCTTTTTTAATTGAATATTTATTCCTTTTGCATATAGCATTCTTTTTAAGTTTATATTGAGTTGTTTGCTTCAACCCTCTTTTAACTCCCGTATTTTTCATAATTTGTCATAATTAATTATTTTCAAATAGTTATATATCCTGGCTCTAATATCTCTCTGGCAATTATGCCCATAACAGTTAAAGAAAATAACAAACCATTTGCAGCAGTTATCACGTCCTGTATCCTTTTTGGGATGATAGGTATATTTGTAAAAGAGATCAGAGCTATGGACGCAGGTTCTATCCTGTTTTACCGGCTATTTTTCGGATTTGCAGTCATTCTAGGGTATCTTGTAGTGTCCGGAGGGATAAAGAAAATTGAACTGAAGCAGAAGAAATTCTATATGCTTTTGCTTGGAGTTCTTAACACAGTAACGATGTTTACATATTTCTCCTCAATCAAACATACTGGCATTCCTGTAGCTGTGCTTCTCCTGTACACAGCACCAATATATGTTACACTGCTCTCTCCTTTACTCCTTAAAGAGCACGTAACTCTTCGGGATATGCTTGCACTTACCCTGTCTATCTCGGGTATACTGCTTGCTGTCAATCCTTCAAATATTTCCGGGAGCACAGGTTCCGAAAATGGAAACTACATCACAGGAATCCTTTTTGGGCTGCTTTCCGGGCTTTCTTACGGCTGTTCGATCATGACCATGAACTACCTGAAGGAAACCTATTCGGCTGTCGAGCAGATGTTCTGGTCAACAGCAGTCAGCCTCATCCTGCTCCTGCCTTTCGGGGTCTCTGTATCGGTGCCAATCCTGCTCGTAAACCTGAAGCTGCTAATACCTCTAGGTTTTATAGCTACGGCTCTTGCCTCCCTTCTGTACCTGAGAGGTGTGATACATATAAAAGCACAAACTGCAGCTGTGCTCTCCCTGCTTGAGCCTGTGAGCAGTATCTGTTTCTGCTGCATGCTCCTTGGAGAGCCTGTGCAACCAAACACAATTGGGGGCTGCCTCTTCATCCTTTCAGGTGCTGCACTTATAGGTTACAGTGCCCCGATCCGGCTGGGAGCTTCAGAAAAGTATTTCAGGGACATGTGGGCAAGATTCTTCCAGCCTTACATGCCCCTTAGACCGGGGAAGCTTTGATTTTCTTCTCCTTATCCTTTTTAAAAAACAGCTTCTTCTTTAACTTCTTCATTAACTTTTTCTCCTCATTCTTCTTCTCATTCTTCTTTTTTACTTTTTTATTCTTCTCCTCTTCTTCTTTTGATTTCTCGGAAAAATATACTGCATTTCAGGACAACTTTTTTGAAAACTTTTCCCTTTAGTCCGAATTATATAATAAAGTATTTATCGGCTGAAAACCGTGGATAAATAAGGAGGAAGCTGAAGCTTTTTCTCAGGGAATTATTTTTGGGAGAATTGATTTTTATGGATCTGGACATGATCAATAAACTTGTTTTTGATGTTGTGGAATCGGTCAGGAGAAATGAGAACGAACCCGGTGCAGGAGTTGAGTTTGCAGTCCAGTTTTCAAGGAAAAACGGGATTTCTCCCGATTATCTCCTGAACATCGCAAAAATATGCGACTCAAAGGGGATGTTCAGGGAAGAATACGTGTTCATGAAAGCTTGCGCCCTCCTGGGAGAAGGGGGACAGCGGGTTGAGGCTTATTTCCTTACTGGTGTGCTTGCGTATTTCATGGAGAGGAAGGAAAGCGCTCTTTAGGAATTCGATGAAGCCCTGAAACTTGATCCCGGACACGTCAACTCGCTCTGCAACCAGGGAATTATCCTTGCCGAGCTTGGACGGAAACTTGAAGCAGAGAGCCGGTACAAGCGGGCTCTTGAACTTGAGCCGGGGCATGTCAGCACCCACTGCAACTATGGAAACCTCTTTTTTGAGCTCGGGAAACTGCAGGAAGCGGAACGCGAGTTCAGGACAGTGCTTGAACTGGACCCTGGAAATGCAAACACCCGCTGCAACTATGCCAACCTCCTTGCCGAACTGGGGCGGAAAGAGGAGGCCGAAGAACAGTTCGTACAGGTGCTTGAACAGGTGCCGGAGCACGTGTCAGCCAACTATAATTATGCCAATTTCCTCAAGGAGGAAGGAAAGGTTGAGGAAGCTGAAGTTCATTATAAAGAGGTTTTGAAGGTAAGCCCCGGTCACATAAGTGCTCTCTGCAACTACGGCAACCTGCTCTCGGAATCCGGCCGTACTGAGGAGGCGACAATGCAGTACAGGCTTATCCTCAGGCTGAAACCCGAGGATGCGGATACCAGGGCTAATTACGGGCAGCTCCTTTTTGAGCTTGGGCGGTATCATGAAGCTGAAATCCAGTACAAAAAGACCCTTGAAATAGACCCCTGCCACGTCTCTACGCTCTGCAACTACGCCAACCTGTTGAAACGGCTAGGAATGTTCCGGCAGGCTGAGGCCATGTACCAAGAAGCCCTGGAACTGGATCCCGAAGACATCAACACCCGCTACAACTACAGCCTGTTCCTCTTCAAGCTTGAGCGCTTTGATGAAGCAAAGGAACACTATATTAAAGCTATATTCTCGGATGCTTGAACCGATGAGCAGTATATGTTTCTGCTGCATACTCCTTGGAGAAACTGTGCAACCTGACACAATTGAGGGGGGCCTTTTCATCCTTGCAGGTGCTGCACTTATTGGTTACAGCACTCCAATCCGGCCAGGAGCTTCAGAAAAATATTTCAGGGACATGTGGGCAAGATTCTTCCAGGCCTTACATGCCCTTTAGACCGGGGAAGCTTTGATTTTCTTCCCCTTATCCTTTTTTAAAAACAGAGTATTTTTAACTCTACAGAGTATTTTTAACTCTATATCCTTAATTTCTTCTAAATTTATTTTCTTAAATTTCTTTTAATATTCATCTTCTTTAATATTCATCTTCTTGTGGGTTTTTCAACATTTACTTGTAACAAAGACCATAGCAGCCACTACTGTAGTCCAATTTCCGTCCTTGTCTCCTTTTGCGGTCTGGCACATATGGAAGGTATCAAAAATGTGTCCGCTTGCCTTGTACACCTGTTCTCTCTCATGCCAGGCCATCTCCGCATCAAACTCTATGCCGAGAGTTGTTGCCAGCATCGTTGCGGCCAGATCTTCAGCATATTCCCCGGCAATTACTTCTTCTTCTCCAAACGAGTGGTGTTCTGAAATGTAGCCGTAGTTATCCTCATTCACAGGTACAGCAGTTCCTATGGCTGATGCCATCAGGCGGTGCGGCTCGTTAGTATCGTTCCTCGCAAGAACACAATGGACAATGGCACCGGGCCTCAATTCTGAGACGCCTTCTTCTTTAGGTACGAGTTTACAGTTGGGAGGTAGAATACTTGAGACGCTCACAAGGTTGTATTTTTCTATTTTTGCAGCCCTCAGTGCGAGTTCAAAAGATGCTAATCTGTCCTTATGGACCCCGGTACCTTTTGTCAAAAATGCTTTTCTAGGGATCATGTTAACTCCTTTAAGTATCTATATTTCATACATCTGTTGTGCGATTTTCCATTGTTTGGGCAACCAATACACAAATAAATTAGTTATAAATGATTTAAAATTTTTCTGCAGTGTCAGGTGAACTATTAGGATTAGGCGTATAACCAATATTTCATGTTCCAAATGTACAGGAGATTTATGAACTTTCCCCTATTTTCACGTCCAATTATCAGCTATGGAAGTCACTTCTGCAGAGTTGCAGTCCTGAGATCATGCCTATCCTTAAGGTTCATCAAAACTTTGTAAAAATTATTTATGCTCGGATACCGCTTTCTCGTAAACATCTGAGTTTGAGGTTCCTTCGAAAATAAACCTGGTCTCAAGGGGAATATCGCCTGTATGAACCTTTATGTCCTTCTTTTCTACAGTGATTGTGACCTGGTCCGGAGAAAGCCCTGATTCAGCCATGTAGTCAAGAACAAGCTTTCTTCCGAACTCCTCAGCGAACTCGAGAGCCTCACTTCTTATGACGAAATGCCTTCTTCCCACAGGAGTGTAGACAAAAACCCCTTTTGTCCTCAGGTCATACTTTGATTCACTGTAAGTTGTACGGACTGTGATTTCAACGCGTTTTGTCCCTTTTCCCACAAGAGCTCCCACCGCATTTCCTACATCGGAGTATTCCGGGACAATTATTTCGGCATCAACCAGATTTTTCAGGTTATCCACATACGCTCTGACCGGCCCTCCCAGAAGTACTACAGGAATATCTACCTTAAAGCGGGAGAAAAATTTGCCTTCGAGCATTTTCTCAATCTCATTCCTGTCAACTCCTTCCATAAGGAAGGAAAGAAGATCTCTTGCCATATTCCTGGCAAAAAGCTGCTTTACGTTTATACAGAACTCCTGCCTACTGGTTCCTGTGAAGTTTGCAAGCAGCGTAGCCCCTATTTCCGAGGCTTCGGAATTCCATTCTGCATATTCCCCTAAGACATGCAAAGCATCAGTTGGGGTAAAGCCAATAACCTGGACAAGCCGCTTCTGGATCAGGGAGTCCATTACTTTTTTAGAAGGAAGGATATTTCTGTCCCAGTAGACGTCTTTAAGGGAAAGCGGTTCATTTCTTATAAGGGCAAGGAGCTCCTCTTCCTCCCGACTCAGGTCAACAGCTTTTTGTTTTGTCCTTACAAAGAATTTTGTTGCCTGGATATGCTCATTCATTTTCAGCCTGTCAGGAATCCAGCGCTTTTTCAGGGTATTCATGAACGAAGGGTAGAGGACAGCAGCCCTGCAGAGCGGAATAACTCTTCGAGGTCCTATGTTTGTCCTGCTGCCCTGGACCCAGATATGGCTGTCCCCTCCCATTGCCGAGGTCTCCATCCTGAGTGCCCTTACTTTTGTCTGCCAGCCTCCTACAATAGCTCCGGTTTCACTGAGGTAAGGAAGTCCTTTATGGATAAGGGAGACATCCGTGCTTGTCCCTCCGACATCGATAACAGCACAGGTCTCATGCCCTGAGAGGTAGGAAGACCCAAGAAGACTTGCAGCAGGCCCGGAAAAGACCGACTCTATGGGCTTTTTCATGGCTTCGTGCATGCTTACGACAGACCCGTCACAGCGAAGCATTGCAATTCTGGATTCAAGCCCTCTCCTTTCGATCTCGCCTACGACGGTCTTCAGGAAACCCTCTGCTACGGGCAGGAGCTGAGCATTCAGGTAAGCTGTAACCCCTCTTTCATAGGCTCCCAGGGACTGAGCAAGTTCATGCCCGCAGACAACAGGAAGCCCTGTAAGTTCCTGGATCAGGGCTTTTATGCGCAGTTCATGCTCAGGGTTGCGGACGCTGAAATATGAAGAGACTGCAAACGCCGAGACCTTGCCCTTTAGCCTCAGTACAAAGCTTTCAACTGTGGAAAGGTCGAGGGCTGCGACCTCATCTCCATAGCTGTTGTGTCCTCCCTGCACCATTATGCAGTTTTCAATTTCAGAATCAGCAGGGATTTCATAATCTCCTACAAGAACAAGCCCTACAGGATATCCTGTCTTTTCAAGGATGGTATTGGTTGCAAGGGTTGTGGAAACCGAAACTATGGTCACAAGCTTCAGCTTTTCCTGGTCAAGCCCATCAATAGAATTCGTAATTCCTTCAAGAAGGTCGGGATATGTTGTGAGTGCCTTGTTTGAGTCGACAACCTTTCCATCCGAGTTCCTGAGTAATATGGAATCGGTATATGTCCCGCCTGCATCGATGCCTAGACTGTATGCCATTTTTTAACTCCTTTTACACATTTTTAATATTTTACGGATCACTCATAAGGTGCCATTTTGTGATCCCGTATATGATTTAATCTCTGAGTCATTCGTAAGTCATTTTTGTATAATTCATAAGTCATTTATTTTTCATTCCATAGCTTCCTGCTCAAATCAAGGAAATACCTTAATTCCAGTTAGTTTCCTCCTGAAACTATTTCTTAGAATCAGAATCCGGAAGTAAACGGGTAGCTAAAGAATAAATTTCGAGCTCAAAAGCAAATCTTGAGATTAAGAACAGTTCCAAACTCAAAGCTTCTATTCATCTGTCTTTTTATCTTTACTTTTGAATCACTGTAATCCAAGACACAATATCTGCATTATTGCGGGAAAATATAAATGTTCCGGAGACTGTCCGGAACTCAGACTGTCCGGAACTCAGACTTTCGGCATCCCGACTCCGACAAAAACAAGTTTTGATTCTACGGGCATTGAGCCTGCCTCACTCAGGGAAATATCTTTTCTACTCATCTCAATCTGGACCTGCCCTTTGTCAAGACCAGCCTCGGTCATGTATTCCATTACAAGTTTTCTTCCAAGGGATTCTGCATATTCCAGGGCTTCCGGATAGCTCCCGAAGGTTTCCCTGCCCTGAGGGGAAAAGAGGAGGACAAGCCTTTTTCGATCTTTTGAATAGGTACTCTGGATAAGGATTTCAATCCTTTTTATGCCCTTTCCGACAACGGCTCCGACGGCGTTTCCTACTTCCGAGTACTGAGGGACTATAATGTCAGCATCAAGAATCTGTTTTAGTTCCCCGGTATAGGCGACTACGGGCCCTCCTATAAGCACGACAGGTATCTTCATCCTGAACTGTGCAAACCTATCGGAAAGAATAATTTTTTCAATTTCCTGGGAGGAGACGTCTTTTAAGACAAAAGACATCAGGTTTAATGCCATGTTTTTTGCAACATCCCTTTTTATGCGCTTGCAGAGTTCAATATAGTCTGTTTGCGTGTAGCGTTCGAGAAGTTTTGCCCCGGCAATTGAGGCTTCCACATCCCAGCCCCGGTATTCTCCAAGCACATGCAGGGCGTCAGTCGGGGTAAAGCCAATTGCCTGGATAAGGCGTTTTCTTATCAGGGAATCAAGCAGTCCGGGGGACAGAGTTTTCCGGGTCTCCCAGAAGATATCGTTAAGGGAGGTTGGGGTATCTCCTATACTGTCAAATAGTTCCTGCTCGAAACTTCCAAGATTTGAAGCCTCTGCCCCTGTCCTTATGAAAAACTTTGTGGGCTGCACATTCTCTTCAAGGTGCATGTTTCCGGGGATTCTTCCTTTTCTCAGGACTTCAAGAAAGCCAGGGTATTTGACAGCCGCAACGCAGAGTGGAATTACTCTCCTTGGACCTATATTGATTTTCATACTCTTTACCCAGACGTGGCTGTCCCCTCCCATTGCCGAGGTCTCCATACGGATAGCCTTGACCTTGGTCTGCCAGCCCCCAACCACAGCCCCTTCCGAGCAGAGTTCGGGAAGCCCGTTTTCAAGCATGGAAACATCCGTACTCGTCCCTCCCACGTCTATGACTGCACAGGTCCCAAGCCCTGAAAGGTGGGATGCCCCTACAAGGCTTGCAGCAGGGCCTGAAAAGATCGATTCTATGGGCTTTTCAAGGGCTTCATTGATGCCCACTACAGAACCGTCGCATTTGAGCATGAGCAGCCTGGCAGTCATTCCCCTGCGTTTGATCTCTTCCCGGATCGAACGGATAAACTGGCTTGCAATAGGGATTAGCTGGGCGTTCAGGTAAGCTGTAACCCCCCTTTCATACGCTCCGAGGTCAAGGGAAAGCTCGTGCCCGCACACAACAGGAAATCCCGTAAGTTCCTGAATGCGGGTTTTGATTGCCAGCTCATGTGCAGGGTTCCGGATACTAAAGTATGAAGAAACTGCAAAAGCCGAGACCTGGTCTTTTACCTTTCCGACAAAAGCCTCAACTGCTTCCATATCAAGAGAAAACAGTTCAGCTCCGTGGTGGTCGTGCCCTCCTTTTACCACGGTATAAAACTCAGCATTCATATTTTCCGGGATCTCGTAATCCCCTACAAGGATTAAACCTACAGGATAGCCATTTTGTTCAAGAATTGTGTTTGTAGCAAGAGTTGTAGAGACTGATACCATATTCACATCTTTTAAGTATTTTTCATCCAGCCCATCAATGGAATTTTTAATTCCTGCAAGAAGGTCCGGATAGGTCGTAAGAGCTTTGTTCGAGTCCATCACCTTGCCATCGGAATCCCGGATGATGATCGAATCGGTGTATGTCCCGCCTGCGTCAATACCCATGCTGTACTGCATTCGAATAGCTCCCGTTGATTTTTGTTCTTGAATGGGGTTCATGAAATCGTTAATGAAATTTAATTTGCCGAATATAAATAATGCGTGGTCCTTTATTGATTGGTTGATATTACTTCCGAATATCCCTAAATGATCCTTCATGGACTTTTTCCCTGCGCCATACAGGGCTGTAGCCAACCTGCCAGCCAGATTAGTACTCTCCTTGACTCCGGAAAACGCTTTTCAATACACATATGAAAGTTCAATACACATATGAAAGAACAGAAAGAAATAAAAGATAAAAAGAGACTTAAAAAGAGTATATTTCATGCATTAATCATAATCAATTAATCAATTTCCACAATTCCTTCACTAATTTCCAATAGGACGAAACACTGAAGAAGTGAAAAAAGGAAAGTTGTACCAGTATTTTTAATTAGTCCTCTTGAGCGAGCTGAGCTCACTGCTAAAACCCATAGATTAGCCCTCTTGAGCGCAGCGAAAAGGGCAGCGTACTGCAGAGTCGCAACTCTGCTGAAACGGACCGCGTACTGTTGCGATTACATCGCAACTCCCAGAAAATCTGCGATTTCCTGAGATCCCGGGGCGCAATTCGGGAGAAGAACCAGCCATGAGAAAAAACGATAGCATCAAAGAGTGCGGCAGGACAATAGACTACGAAATCGTCTATAGCAAAAAGAGACGGAAAGCAGCGATCGTAGTCCGCCCGGACCTAAAGGTAGAGTTCCGAGCCCCTCATGGACTTAGCCGTGAGGCTATCAGGGACATGGTACAAAAGAAGGCTGGCTGGGTATGGGAAAAGCTTGACTGGTTTGAGGCTAACAGGCTGCCCAACCAGGAGAAGCGGTATACTGACGGTGAAAAGTATCTCTATTTGGGCAGAGAATACCCCCTGCAAATCCTGTCTGTGAACGGAATCAAAAAATCCCTTGCTTCCTTCACTGGGTCTGAACTTACTGTCTTTATTCCTGAAACTGTTCCTGAGGAGCTGAGGCCGGTACTTGTAAAAAAGGTTGTCTGGGATTTTTACCGGGACTGTGCCGAATCTGATGTTGAAAGGCTCCTGAAAGCCTATTCGGAAAAACTGAATATAGCTCCCCCAACTTTTAAGGTGAAACACCAGAAGAGGCGCTGGGGAAGCTGCTCTGCAGACAATGTCCTCAGGATTAATTTCCAGCTTATGATGGCTCCGCCCGAACAGCTTGAGTATGTGGTTGTGCATGAACTCTGCCATGTAAAGGAAAAAAATCACTCATCCCGGTTCTGGAAACTGGTAGGTGAACTTATGCCTGGCTATGAAGTACACAGGAAGAGCCTGAAAAAAGACGGCTGGAGATATGTACTTTAATTTTTGTGGTTCAACTGTGTTCAGGTTCTGTGCTTTAGGTTTTTGTTTAAGGTCTGTGCTTTAGGTTTTTGTTTAAGGTCTGTGCTTTAGGTCTTTGTTTAAGGTCTGTGCTTTAATATCTGTATTTAAGGTATGTGCTTAAGTTTGTTTGTAATAAAGTGCCTTAATTTATTTAGTTATTATTTTAAACCCTGAATTTTTTCAATTTTATTCTTTTTTTCAGTATTCTCGCTTTTTGGGAGATCGGAAGCATTGAATAATTTTACACAGTATGACTTTATAGGGATATTTATGACTAATTCAGAAAATAAGAATTTTAAATATCTGCTTTTCTTTTTCATCGGGATATTTACTTTTTTCCTGAGTGGGTATACCCTGAGAGGAATTCATCCTCCAACATCAATTTATCTTATGTTCGTGATTTATGGGGTACTCTTTGCATTAGGGCTGTTAGTTTCAAGGGAAAGGTCTTCGGTTTTTATCCTGAAAGCATTTGCCGTTTCTTTTATAGCCCTTCTCCTGATCTCCGTAGCTTTCTTTGCCCTCGGAGCTCTCAGCCATGAGTATTCCAAATTTATGGGAGCCGAAAAACTGGAGTTTGCACCTGATGAATTTGTTATCGTGACAGAAGAGGAACTGGATGAATATCCTGCATTGAAAAGAGCTGTCGAATCCCCCGGAGAGTACTTTAGTGTGGATCCTGAGGAATGGAGACGGACAATTGATTTCCTTGACGAAAAAGGGGCTTATGAAATAAAAGTCGGGAATGAGTATTATAGCATCTCTTTCATGACAGCATGATATCCTTCCTGCAACCTGAAAATTGTTGGAAAGGATTGATGTCAATCCTTTTTAAGGAATAAAGGGCAACCGGCAGCAGAACAGCAATTCCGATTTACATTTTTGATTACGGTGCTTTTACAGAGATATAAGCTGGCAGGCTCTGGTAAAAATGGTTCTTTTTCTGCTTTTAAACTTACTCTTCATGAACCGTGGGCATAAATGCTATGGTTAATCGTTTCTTCACTTTCACATATATTCTCATGGCCACATAGAGTACATTTATAATATCTTCTGGTTATTCTCTTATTCCCGATCTCTTTAATATCAGGTTTCTGGAATTCTACAACTGTGCCTGATAAGCTGCATTTTTTACATTCAATACCTTTCAGGTAAATTGCGGGCAATATTTCCCCTTTTTCGGCAAAGATATTCTCAGGTCCTTCCCTTGTATCCACATTCCCGCAGCATCTGCACTTCCAGTGTCTCGTAACTGTTAATGTATAGTCTCCGAAATTGCTTTTTTCCTTCATAACTGGCTCGCCTATTTCCTCACAGGCAAGCTTATTCCCACATTTTCTACAAAATGTGTCCTTATGATATTCCAGCACATTTTGTATACATAAAGAGATAATAAGCGGAACCAGGGATACCATTATACCCAGAATATAAAACCAGTCTAAAGTTTCATTATCCAGGAAATTAATTGTCGTGACCAGAGCTATGGTTATACAGAGAAGAACGAAAATTTTGCTCATTATTTCAAGGAATTTTTCATCAAAAATGCTTAGTAAAAAAAGAGAAACAGTCTTGAACCTGTGTTTCTTATATTCAACTGTGCCAGTAAATATATGAACATCGGGGATTTGTTCGCAGCTGGTATTTTCACTGTATTTCTTTTCTAACAGATAATTTTCGAGGTTGCCAAACTCGGATTGGTTGTACAATTCAAAAGCGCCTTCTGTCCTTTTTTAAAATTACTGTATGTGAACTAGTGTCGTGGCAACTTAATTTTGAGTCCTATTTATAAGCTTTGAATCCCATCTGTATCTTCATTCATGGCAAAAATAAAACTTGAAGAAGATGA
>NZ_JJQL01000015.1:42478-82197 GCF_000979975.1 Methanosarcina sp. 1.H.A.2.2 | reverse complement strand
ATTATTATTATTATTATTATTATTATTATTATTATTATTTACTGCAATACCGTATTTTGCAGTTGAATTCCCGGAAAACAGGTTGGGCTGCAAGAGTAAGTGCGCTCTTTCTTTTCCGGGAATTCTTCAGTTTACTGATCGCTTGCTGCTTGAGTGATTTTTACTGGTTGAATAGCTGGTCCACAAACCATTCGGGATCGAATTTTTTCAGGTCTTCGTAGCCCTGTCCCATCCCGAAAAAGAGAATCGGTTTGCCTGTAATGTAAGCAATGGATATGGCAGCTCCTCCTTTGGAATCGGCATCGATTTTTGTCAGGATGGACCCGTCAATCGGGACAGCCTCATTAAACTGGGCAGCCCTTTCTACCGCATCGTTTCCGGCTACGGCTTCGTCCACGAAGATTATAAGGTCTGGAGAGCTTACCCTGCAGATCTTCTCCATCTGTGCCATAAGGTTCATGTTTGTGTGCATGCGGCCTGCCGTGTCAGAGAGCACAAAATCTATTTTATGCGCTTTTGCATACTGGACAGCATCATAAATAACAGCTGCCGGGTCGGCTCCAGCCTGATGCTTAATCATCTTTACCCCAAGCCTGCTTGCATGAATTCCCAGCTGGTCAATAGCGCCTGCCCTGAATGTGTCTCCTGCAGCAAGAACTACCGAATAATCCGATTTAAGCAGTCTGTGTGTCATCTTTGAAATGGATGTTGTTTTTCCGGTTCCGTTAATCCCTACAAAGACAATATGAACTGGCTTTTGCCTGTTTTTTACATAATCATCAAAATCAAAGGTATTAGCAGATACAACATCAAGGATTGCTTTCTTCAGGGCTGCTTCAACTATTTCTCCGGTATTGCTTCCAATCCGTTTTGTAGTGCCTGTGAGCTGGTTTTTCACAGACTCAACAATAGCCTCGGAAACCGAGAGGGCAAGGTCACTTTCCAGGAGACCCATTTCAAGCTCCCACATCGGCTCTTCAAGATCCTTGCTATCAAGGTAGACTTCTCTATTAAAAACAAGGGCTTTAGCTTTCTGAGCAAACCCTACTTTCGGGACGACCTTTTTGAAAAAAGACTTTTTCTCTTCAGGGGGTTTCTCTTCCTCTACTTTTTTCCCTTCAACCCTCTTTCTGTCTTCAAGCTTTTTCCTGTATTCCGCCTTCTTCAGATCTTCTATCGGAATATGGGCGATTCCCGGAGAAGCAGTAACCGTTTCGGCTTCGGGACTTTCTTCTTTCAGGGCAGCCTCGATGGTCTTTTCTTCAATTATCGGCTCAATTTCCTCTTCGAGGCTTTCTTCGCTTACGGGCGCCTGCTCAACGACTACTGGTTCGACTTCTACTGCCTTTTCATCAATCGTTTTGCTGAGCGCCTTCTTAAAACTCCCAAGTTTCTCTTTAAATTTGTTGAACACAGGATCCATCCCGAAAAGATTCAGTAAAAAATAGGTAATTAAAGTTTAATGAAGTAATTGAAATTAATGAGATAATCAGAGTTGATGGAATAGTATTAGAGTTGATGGAATAATTAAAGTTAATGATATTATTCGATTCTTAAATAAGGTTTATAAGTTTCACTAATACGGTATCTGTGCCTGAGCCAGGGCATTTTTCAGGCCTGGCCAGGTTGAAGTTTTGCAGCTTCTGCTTCAAGGGCCTGCATCCCCTGTGCGAATTTAGTCAGTGAAGCATTCATCTGTTCAAATATTTTCGTAAGCTGCTCTTTGCGACGGTTCAGAGTTTCGATAGCTCCTTCTGCAGTTTCCTCTGCACTGAAGCCTGCTCCGAGATTAACAACGACTCGATCTGCGTTTTTGACTTCAGCATAAACATAGGAACCAAAACCTACCGGAACCATTGTTTCCGCAGCTTTGCCTGCTTCTGAAGCTGCTTTCAGCTCATTTATTGTCACAATGGTCTGATCGCAGCTGGAAATGGAAGCCTGTACCATGCTCATCTCCTGTCTGAGCGCTTCAGCCTGCCTCTGGAATTCCTGATGCCTGGCTGCCAGATTCCTGATCTCTTCACTGACTTCTGCCATATCCTTCACTCCTCAGCTATGCTTTCGATCTGGATCTGGTTTCTTTTAACTCTGTGTTTGCTTCCGAAGATCGAATATGTCTTATCGGTTGCATTCTTTTCATTCTGGCTTTCGATCTTCTTTGTGAAGTTTTCCCAGCTGTTTCCTGCTTTAAACGTGCCTTTGACAATAAAACTCTTCATCATTACCACTCTCTTGCTGTAACTTTGTTCTGGAACAGATGGATGATTTGATGCTCATTCCAGGAACCCAAGGGCTTCTTCAATTCTCCCGAGTTCCGGTCCGGTTGTTTCGGAGCCTGCTACAAAGTTCTTTGAGTTCGCAAGCAGACCTGAGCCAAGCATCTGGGTCCCGAAGTTAGTAGTCCCTATGTTTACCGGAAGTCCGAAGATCTTTTCCAGAGCTTCTCTTTCTGAAGCTGTCACTTTAGGGTGTACCAGAAGCCCTTTATTTGTAACGGTTCCTGCCATCCCTACATTTTTAATCCCGGCAATTGTTCCCCTGTAAACGTCTACCTTAAGGGTCCTGGCAATGGCTTCCAGAGCCATATCTGACAGCTCTGGGTGTACAAGGGCTGCGGAATCGTTTGCCAGCACGATGTTTCCGATTGCATTCAGCCTGTCCGGAAGGGTGCCCGCAGGAACTCCTGTGAGTCTCTGCATCTCTTCGACATTGGATCCGTATGGAAGCAGAATACCATTTGAGTTGCCTCTTGAAAGGGCTCCCACTACAATGCTTCCATTTATAAGAGTCTCGATGACCCTTACATCCAGCACCTCTTCGAGTATAGTGCAGACCTCTGGGGTTGCCATAGGGGGAACGAGGGCAATATCTTCGGTACAGGTTGAAAAGACCCCGATAACCGGGGTATCGTAGATATCCACTGTTCTGATCATATTCTTTGACTTTTCGCTTTCCTGGTATATATTTACTGGGCAAGCTCTGCCTGTACTTCACCATCTGCGAACTTCACAGCCCGTACTCGGATTGAGAGAGGTGGCTTTTCACAGCCTTTTTCCCAGAGACGTTCATTGATGGATTTGTCCAGCTTAACCTGCGTCAATTCGGTTTTCATGTGCCTTACGAGATAATCCCTTACTTCAATAACTGCCCTGTTGGCTCTTTTCCATATAGGGACTTTCCTTGCCTCTCTGAGGGGAATCGTATATATCTGTTCTTTTACCATGTCGTCTGCCATTTTTTCCCACCATCCTCGCTTATTTCACATCCAGACTTCTTCTTCTCCAGTGTCTGCGCCTGGGATGACTCACTACCTTCCGGTTAGTTTTTACAATAACCCACACAGGGACTCGCGTATTCTGTTTGTGCGCCTTTGCAAGACGCTTCTTCTGTCCTTTCATGTTATGACTCAAGTGGACCACACCTGTTGACTGTAAGTAATATAATCTAATAATTCTGTTAATTTACAGTTATATCCGGTAATTAGCTGATTGTGATTTCAACCCTTGCGTAATTGCGGCTCTACCTTGCCGGAATGAATCGGCAGGTCTGTTAACCATGTCCTGTAAATCCTATATATTCTGTGGTTAATCTGCAGCAGTAGTATAGGGGTTGAATATAACTCGATTATTGTATAAATCTTTATTCCAGAATTTCCCTCTTCAGGGAAGCTTCAAGTTTTCAAACTCATCTGCTTCTTTTTTCAGGGAAATCTCTTCCTTGAAAGTACATGGGACTGGAAATGAACAGGGAATAGTTCCTTTATTCTCTCCTCTCCCTGTCTCTGCCGGATTAACTCTCTGAGTTCTGTTTCATAATCTGCTTTCTGGGTACTCTCACTCGGACCCTGTTCAACATTCAGGTAACATCCGACAAGAGAATCCACAACTTTTTTGCCGTATCCTTTAAGGGGGCAGGAATACTGTACTCCCAGCCGGTCTTCAATGCTTCTCACCTGTGAGATCGAAAGCACTGGGACCCTGTCATCCCGCCTGGTTCCGTCGGCAATCATTTTTACTGTCGGATCCATAGCAAGAGTTTCGACAGCTCTTTCGTGGATATAATTGATAGCGCTTTTCGGAAACCCTTCTTTCAGTACCATCTCGTATGCCTTTTCCAGGATTTCTCGCTCAAGAGAAAGGACCCTGTGTGGAAAGTGTAACTCCTCAGCAGTTTTTGCTGCGATTTCTCCTGTAGGGAGCAATCCGAAGTTACAGGTTACGAGTTCTACCTCAAAAAACGGCTCCAGCAAAAGGGCAGAGAGTGAACTGTCCTTACCTCCACTAAAGAGGACCGAGACTTTCATTGTGCTTAAACCCGGGTTATGGACGTCTTGCGTTTCGTTGGCTGCATCCGCATCAGGAGTGATTTCAGCTGCTCGTCATCGATTTGAGACTGGAGCCTTCCACTCTGGGCAAGCGATATCAGCTGCATCTCAAGCTGTTCCCCAAGGGCCGGCCTTGACATCTTCAGAGTTGTCAGGCGTTCCCTTGCTTCGGGAGTCAGGATCTGCCTCAGTATAGCCTGCTTCTGAGCTTCCATTTCAGCTCTTGCCTGCTCCTGCTGGTAAGCTGCCTGCATATCAGGTTGCTGATGTGGTGCCTGCTGTTTCTGAATTTCTGCAAGCCGTCTCTTTCGGATTTCTTCGAGTTCATCATCCATATTAGACATGGCAATCACCGAAAAAACCGGTTTTCTGGAATTTGGTTATTAATATATATGAAAGGGGATCCGAATTTCTCAGGTCCCTTTCTGAAGTAGCTTCTCTTTTAGTATTTTGCAAGTTCCGGAATCTTTTCGAGCAGTTCCTGCTTAAGTTCGTGTGCTGCGTTATCCATCATGGAACGCCCTTTTGCAGATACTGTTCTTCCGTCCTTTACCTTCTGCAGGAAGCCTGCAGTTTCAAGCTGCTGTACTGCCTTTCTGGCAACAGAACCACTGCCCTTTGCTTTGCGGGAGGGCTGGACACCCTTGTCCTTCTTTCCCCCATATACTGAGCGGAGTCTCTCGATTCCGATTGGTCCGTCGGTATAGATCTTTCTGAGGACTGCTGCGCACCTGACGTACCACCAGTCTTCATTGGTCGGGGGGAGTTCTTTGTGAACCCCGGTTTTCACGTTCCCTGCCCATTCGGGGGGAACTACCTTTTCATTTTCCTTCAGAATACCTGAAAGCTTGTCGATCATTTCCATTGCAGGAACATCAAATACTGTTGTCATGCTCTCCTCCTTATGCGAATTAAGTTAATTTTGCAGGTTCGGGCGATAGTGCCGATTCTTCCCCCCCGAATCTGTCAGGAATGTAACTCTTGTTCTCGAAAAGAGGTAACTCTTATGCTCTTTCGAGAAATCCATTGCTGGTTTATAAGCTGGCTACGGACTCTTTAAAATTTGGGTCCGAAGACCCGATAATGCCGGTTAATATGATTTTAGTCTAAACTGGAAAATGGGGTTGATAAATTTATTGGTTAATATATACATTTTTCGGTAAGATACCGAACAGGTTTACTAAATGGCATTATTCTTTTTTAAAGGTTTGTGCTCTTCCCGGACCTACCGATATATATTTGACAGGGACTTTCATAAGCTCTTCAAGCCTTCTGACATAGTTTCTGGCATTTTCCGGAAGCTCTTCATAGGCTTTCACTCCTGTCAGGTCGGCTTTCCAGCCAGGGAGGTCTTCATACACCGGACTGCAGTCCCGGAGATCTTCTGTAAGTTCCGGGGGATAGTCCCGGCTTTCTCCTTTATATTTGTATCCAACACAGATCCTGAGAGGGTCAAAGCCTGTCAGTACGTCCAGTTTGGTAAGGGAAATTTCCGTATATCCGTTAAGGGCAATAGCCTTTTTAAGGAGTGGGAGGTCAAACCAGCCGCATCTTCTGCCTCTGCCTGTAGTTGTCCCGAACTCTCCTCCGGCTTTCTGCATCCTTTCTCCCAGTTCCCCGGCAAGCTCTGTTGGTAGAGGCCCTTCCCCAACTCTTGTTATATAGGCTTTTACTATGGCAATGACGTTGTTCACCCTCGTAGGTCCCACTCCAAGGTTGGCACATGCAGAGCCTGCAATTGTGGAAGAAGAGGTTACGAATTTCTGGGTTCCGTGTATAACGTCAAGGTGGGTGCCCTGGGCGGCTTCAGCCATGACATTCTTTCCTTCATCAAGAGCCTGATTGATTTCCCTGGAAACATCAGTAATATAGGCAGCAAACTGTTTTCCCAGTTCCAGGTATCTTTTTATGTGGGCCGGATCTCTGACGACCTTCGGGTTTCCTCCCATCGCCTCGATTTCCTTTTCTTTCTGAGGGGCAAGTTCTTCAAGCCTTGCCAGGAAGCGCTCCCTGTCCACAAGTTCAGCCATGCGGATCTCGTCTCTGGCTACCTTATCAATATAGGCATAGCCGATTCCGCGCTTGGTGGTTCCGATTTTCGTTTCCCTTGCAGCTTCTCTAAGCCCATCCATTTCTATGTGGTAAGGCATAATGATACTTGTTTTTGCATCAATCCCGAGTTTTCCTGCATTTACCTTTATCCCGTGCTTCTCAAACATTGCGGTTTCTTCGGCTAAAACCTCCGGGTCCAGAACAACCCCAGGCCCGATCAGTACCCTGGCATCAAGCAGAATGCCTGAGGGGATCAGGTGCAGTTTGTAGACCTCATCTCCTACCTTTACTGTATGGCCTGCGTTGTTCCCGCCCTGGAAACGGGCAACAATATCATAGTCTTTTGCAAGAAGGTCGACAATCTTGCCTTTTCCCTCGTCACCGAACTGCGCGCCTGTGATTATCGTAAACATAAGCCATGAATCGGGCTTAACCTTAATAAGGTTTTGTCCGGTTTATTTGCTTCCGTCCCGGGGTACACTTTTATTAATATTCTCCAATGTGTTCCTTAAGTCCGTACGCAGTTTAAGCGCCCTGACCCCTTTCCATAAACTGAATGGCGGAAAACTCTCTTTCAGTCCTGATACTATCCCTGCAGCAGGGCAGCATAATAATTACCCCCGTTGTCCAAGTCCCGTTATATTACCAGCCCAGATTATTATGTATATAATGAAGCGGGAGTACATCGAAGCAATAGCATGTCATGGGGCAATGGCATGTCATGAAACAACGAGATTAAGGGGCAAGCAGTTTTAAATTCTGTGCCTTTGAAAACAGGGTAGCTTTGAAAACAGGGTAGCTTTGAAAACAGGGTAGATAAATGTTTGAATGCAAATGCAGGCAAATTTAGAATATTATGCCTCTGAAAATAAGCAGGCTGAGAACCATCAGGATTATCGCAAGGATTGCTGCTGTCTTTGCACTTTCTCCATCGCTTCCGAAGATAATCGGGATCGGACCGAGCATAATTACTCCTCCGCCTCTTATCCTTGACCCGGCTTTTCCTGCATGAGGCTCTTTCTTATCGAGTTCCTCAAAACCGAACGAATTTCCAGAATCAGCTTCTTTTCCGAACCGGTCTCTTCTTTTTGAATATCCTTTTCCAGGTTCGAAATTCTCGCGCATGCCTATGGCTGTTCCGATTATAAGCATTAAAAACCCTAAGAGTATAATGAAAATTCCAGTCAAAACAAGTAAGTTTCCAATCAACGTTTCGTCTTCCACAGGAATAGATAAAGAATCGTTATTAATAACCCAAGCCCAAGCATATTTGTTGTAATTTCAGGAGCAGAGCCGAATACTATCGGGATGGGTCCGAGCATGATAAGTCCGCCCATTTGTGTTTTTGCAGGATGCTGTAACATTGTAAGAACAATGCCTAATAATACTATAATAAAGCCAACAAATGTGACTGTTGCGCCTACTCTTAGAAAATCTTCTGATGCACGCATGTGGAATGATATTATGCTTTTATTATTAAATCTATCCTTTAAATTTTTTATTTATGTAGACGACTTTATATTTTTTATTATCTAGATGGGAGAATTATATATAAAATATGTCTAATTTATCTGAAACGCGGTGAAGTTACTAATTATCTTTACTTATTTATTCTACTTAGCTTCTTTTTAGCCCGGAATTTTGCATATTTCTGACGAAATGTTTTTATATAACTCTTTCTCCAGGGCAGACCGAGTTAAAAAATCCGTAATTTTTTGCTTTTACTTCCTAAATTCTGGCCCTTCAGGGGAGAACTGCGGTGACATTGAAAAGTGACAATTACGTATAATTAATTGAAAGGACAAATAGGGAGTCTGAAATAAACAATAAAGCTGATGTATATTAAGTGAGCATTAAATAGTAATTTAATAGGGGTTGGCAATGGGCTGCAGGTATTACAGGAACTTATATATATCATTTTTATATTTACATATGCATATTTATTCCCTGCATCTTATATATACTGTGAACACGATAAGAACCTCTTCAATTACATTTTAACCTTTGATACGTGTACGCTATCCCGTAAAAGGCATATGTATAAATTGTCTGCACCGGGTAACATGCAATTGCCCTCCAAAGGGCAATAGTCATGAAAAGTATTGTTCTGTTCCTGGCGCCCGTTTTCAGGCTTTTGCTTTATTGTAAAAGTCCTGAAGGGGTGGAGGCAGATCCCGGAAGAATTGCATACTGAAGTCCGCAGGGTAATTGCTAAAACCCTGTTAGCCGCAGACCATTACCTGCAAACCGGGTTATCCGTAAACCTTTTGCCTTCAAATCAACTAAATCAACCAGATCACACACGTTTAGAACTCAATTAACCTGAAACCAGGATATTCAAATCAATTTTATACCACAAAACAGGTGTTTTCAAATGTCAGAAGACAGTGCCATAAGATCTTCCCTGGAAGATATTAAGTCCAGGGTAGAGTTTCAGCTTGAGTGCGGGGAGATCATTCCTGAGGATGTGAAATCTCTCTTAACCGAAATAGAGATACTTAAGGTCCAGAACGAAAATATGAAGGCCCGGCTCCTTGAAGCCAGTGTAGCCACAGGCAGGCACCTTCAGGAAATCAATAAATTAAAAGCTCATCTGGAACAGCTTACTGAACCTCCACTTTTCATTGCAACCATTCTTGAGGTTACCGGGGAAATTGCCCTTATCAGGCAGCACGGAAACAACCAGGAAGTCCTTACGCAGATCCCTGAAGAATGTCTAGGAAAAATAGAGCCCGGAATGAGGGTTGCTGTAAACGGAGCTTACTCAATTATTTCCATAGTGAGCAGGGCTGCCGACGTGAGAGCTCAGGTTATGGAGCTTATCAATTCTCCCGGTGTGGACTACAGCATGATTGGCGGGCTGGAGGATGTACTTCAGGAAGTCCGTGAAAGTGTGGAACTTCCGCTTACCGAACCCGAGCTTTTTGAGGACCTGGGAATCGAACCTCCCTCCGGCGTTCTGCTCCACGGTGCTCCGGGTACGGGGAAGACTCTGATTGCAAAAGCCATAGCCTCTCAGGCAAAAGCCACCTTCATCCGAATGTCAGGTTCCGACCTCGTCCAGAAGTTTGTAGGGGAAGGCTCAAGGCTCGTCAAGGATATCTTCCAGCTTGCAAGAGACAAGTCCCCAAGCATCCTCTTCATAGATGAAATCGATGCCGTGGGCAGCATGAGGACATATGATGGGACCAGCGGCTCGGCAGAGGTAAACAGAACAATGCTTCAGCTCCTTGCCGAAATGGATGGTTTTGATCCGAAAGGCAACGTAAAGGTAGTTGCGGCAACCAACCGGATTGACCTGCTTGACCCTGCTCTCCTCAGACCTGGCAGGTTTGACAGATCAATTGAAATTCCACTCCCTGATGAAAGAGGCAGGATTGAGATCCTGAAGATCCACACCCGTAAGATGAAACTTGCCGATGATGTGGACTTTGAGAAGCTTGCAAAGGCTATGTCAGGAAGGAGCGGGGCAGAGATAAGCGTAATTGTCAAAGAAGCCGGAATATTTGTATTGCGCAGACGCGGTCAGCAGATCACCATGGCAGACTTCCTTAAAGCTTATGATAAGGTTGTAAACGTGCAGGCGCCCACAATTCCTCAGGCCATGTTCGTGTAACCTGTTGGAATAACTTATTTAGAAAGCATCTGCCTGTAGAGAACCGGATTAGAAAGCCTGAACCTGATTATTAACCCGTCTGGGAACGGCTTTCCTTTTTTGTGCCGAGCAGGGGTCCATTCCTTGCCGGCAATTCTTATATTTTTTCAAGAATCAGGCGAAAGGTTTATATTTTATAAATTACTTGAACGTATGCTGTCTTAGGGACAGAACATAATTATCAGCGTGCTCCGATAGTGTAGCTCGGCCAATCATTCAGGACTCTCACTCCTGCGACTGGGGTTCAAATCCCCATCGGAGCACTTTTCCTTTTTACACCAATCCTTTTTTACACTAATTTTTCATCTCAATTTTTTGACTAATTTATTCTGATATTCATCCAAAAACACCTTATGCCTTTTTTCTCATGATATAAATGCCTTCTATCCTGACATCCAGCTTTTTATTACTGTACCACTCTCTATGCTGCCTGTCCCAGAGCATCCCGGCTTTTTTAAGCAGCTCTTTTACAGGATATGTGTCCCCTTTAGCAATCCATTTATAATCTTCTTTCACCGTTTCCTTTATTGTGGTTGCTACCTCTTGGTTTTTGTGAGTTTCCTGTTCACTTATTAAACCACCGTCTGCCAATGAAATCTTCCCCCTTTTACATCTTTTGTTCTTTTATCGATGTACCCAGGTTCTGTATTTCCATTTCAATGTATATCCTGTTTATGTTTTCGGGGTGAAAGTATTAATCTAAAAGCGATTAATTGCAGAAAAACAAAATAATTGGTAAATATGGACTCAAGAACTATCAATGTCGAAAGCAAACTCCGCGGTTACCTGTTCGGCACTGCATGTGCGGACGCTCTTGGCCGCCCTGTAGAACACCTGATCCTTGAGCAGATAAAAGAGATATATGGAGAACAGGGAATTCTTGAGTTGACTCCTGATGCTTTCTGGACCGATGATACCCAGTTGATGCTTGTGCTTGCCAGAGGGCTCCTGCATGGGGCAGAACTTGAACTTCCAGAGCTTATGGATAAGATTGCAGAGGAACTTATCCTGTGGCTGGATGAACCTGACCTTGGGGCAGGAGCGACCACCAGGGGGGCAGCCCTTAATCTCAGGGACGGGATTCACTGGAGCAGGTCAGGACTAAATTCAAAAACATGCGGAAGCCTCATGCGGGTTGGAATCCTTGGTTTCATCTTCCGGAACGATCCTGATAAGCTGGTTAAAGCAGCTTCACTTTCCGGCAGAATTACTCATATTCACCCGGCTGCAGATGCTGCATCCGTTGCAGGAGCATATGCTGTTAAAATGGCTCTTGACGGTATAGTCCCCGAAGAAATGTTTCTGCTCCTTCTTAGGGCAACGGAAGGAATTTCTGATGAGTTTACGAAAGCCCTCAAAGGCTCTTATGAACTGGCTCATAGTAATTTGACTGATGGGGAGGCTCTCCAGAAAATCGGGCAGGGATGGTATGCGGATGAAACCTTTGCACTTGCTTATTTCTGCATTCTGCGGTACCCTGATGATTACAAAAAAGCAGTTCAAACCGCAGTGAACATAACCGGAGACTCGGATTCGGTGAGCAGCGTTGCAGGCGGAATTCTCGGGGCAGGGCTTGGGATCGAGGCAGTTCCCCCTTCCTGGGTTGAAGCCTTGAATGAAAAAGAGATACTGGAAGAAATTGTAGTGCCTCTAATTGAAAAGTATTTTCAGGTTTCCAAAAACAAATTTAAAGTTTCCGAAAACAAACATCAGATTTCCGGCAACAGGTCGAGGTCTTAAGAATTGAGGTCTTAAAAATGGATTTTTCCGAAAAAGGCGTTTATTGTCTGGTGTTCGAAAACCGGGGTTGTGCAATAGAGGTAGGGAAAAAGGGTAAGTTTTCGTTTCCTGAAGGTTTTCATATCTACACAGGTTCGGCTCTCGGATCCGGAGGCATGAAGAGGGTGAAAAGACATATTGACCTTTCTTTGAAAAGGGATAAGAATCCCAGGTGGCACGTGGATTATCTCCATCTGAACTCTTCGTTTAGATTATCCTGGGCAGTTTGTGCCGGTACTTCTGCCCGGCTTGAGTGTGAACTTGCCCGCAGGCTTGGAGGAAATTCAGCTCCGGGCTTTGGATGCACGGACTGTGCCTGCAGTTCTCATCTCTTTTACAGGAAAGAAAATCCTCTTTCGGAGATCATGGAAGTTTTTGGAGCTCTTGGACTCCGGGCTGTTGTGCTTGAGTGCTGAATTATTCATTTTCATTTCTCCTCCTCTTCATTTCTCCTCCTTTTTCACGTTAACAGGAAAGCTTAAAGTAAGGCAGGATTTTATCTAAGTTATCAGAAAAACGGTTTTTATCTGCTCAGGGGATGTTTCATGGAACAGTTCTCTTTTATCGCCTGCATGCCTGATAAGCCCGGAGCACTGCACAGGGCAGCTGAGATTATCACGCGGTATGAAGGAAACATCAACCGGATCCAGTATGACCGGAGGATCGACAGGAACACCGTCTTTTTCGAGGTAACGGCTGCTTCACAGGCTTATCAAAAAATCCTTGGGGAGCTGGAAAGAATAGGTTACCTTCAGACCTCTCTGCAGCCTGTAACTTATCTTAAATTCAATGTTTATCTCCCTAACTGCCCTGGGGCTTTATTCGATTTCCTGGATCACACCACTTCTTCAGGGGCAAATATCACTTCCCTTGATTTTGATGATAGGGGGCAGCATCCTGAAAGGCTTGTCGTGAGCCTGAACATTGAAAATGCCGGCCTTATAGATGCCCTCCTGAACCAGCTCAAATCAAAGTACAGGCTTGAGATTGTTGAGTATGACATAACAGGAGAAAAGCTCGATGATACGGTTTTTTACCTGCGTCTTGCCCAGAAACTGAGGCACTATCTCGGAAACGCAGAAGATACCTTTTTAATGAAATTTCTGCACGATATCAATCATATTGCTCAGGAGCTCTCAAACCTGCGGAAAGATCCTGTTGAGGTCTTTGAGAACATCCTTAAAGTCGGGGAAACCCTTAGCCGGACTTCAGGAGATGGCTTTTATGCCGATGTGCAGAGGGTCAGGGTAAAGGACGGCATTGAACTTTTTTGTTTCCAGCTTCCCTGCGGAGGAAATATCTATCTTTTCGATACGCCTGACGAAAGGGTCCTGATTGATACGGGCTACGGGATATACCAGCCTGATGTCGTGAATATGCTCCAGCACTACGGGCTTGGGGACCTGAGCCTGCTTAAAAGAATCTACATTACTCATGCAGATGCTGACCACTGTGGGGCGGCAGGCTATTTTTCGGCTCCCTCTTACCTCAACCCCGAAACCCTGAAAATTACGCGGGAAACCAGCAGAGCTTATGGGTCCAGCAATCAGGGCTGTATCCTGGAAGAGGTTTATACCAAAATGATTAACCTCTTTTCAAGGTTCACCCCTCCCTCAAATGTAATCCTTTTTCCTGAAATCTCAGCTCCGGATGAAAAACTTGAGAAAAGGGGCGCTTTTCCGGTTATTTCTCGCTTCAGGATAGGGGACCTTGAGTTTGAAGCCCTTCAGGGGCTGGGAGGGCACATGCATGGGGAAATCTTCTACCTGTGCCCTGAGGAAGGGCTTGTCTTCCCTCAGGACGCCGTGATCAACTTCAGGAGCCTGAGCCCGGAGAGAGCTGAATACAATTTCCTGGCTGATTATCTCATGACATCGGTAAATGTAGACAGCAACCTTGCAAGAGAAGAACGAAATGCTCTCATTTCCCTTATATTGGAACTTGATAACAAACTCTTAAAAAAGGGAAAGAAATGCCTTGTCTGCTGTGGACATGGTTCAGTGTCCGTACTCGAAGGCGGAAAGCTTGTCGCGCATTCCAGTTCTGAGAGATACCTGGCAAGAAAATCTCTGTAAGGGAAAATCCGGTTATTCAAAATATGGGCACTATAAAAATAATAAATAGTTTGAAAGCCGAAACTAATCTAATTGATTAAAGATAATCGGTTTTAGTCCGGGTATTCGGCAAAGTTAAGAGGGGTTCTGCTTGTCAATGTTTTCTCAGTTTGATTATTATGTTCTGATGTTTCTGAACTCTTTTTCCTTTCTGGACCCTTTTATGTTATTTGTAAGTCTTCAATTCGATTATTTTCTTTTTCTGATTCTTGCGGCTCTCTTTTATTTCAGGGGCAGGCAGGAAACGATACTTTTCCTTGCCTTACTTGTGTCATCCTGGGCTATAGCAATGGCTCTAAAGCCTGTTTTTGAAGTTCCAAGGCCTGAAACCATCCGCTTTGTGACCTGTACCACAGGATACTCAATGCCAAGCGGGCATTCCCTTATGTCCTTTTCTTTGGCTACCTTTTTGCATCCAAGGGCAGGGAAGTATAAACTTTTAGTCTGGGCTTTTGCCATTACCGTAAGTTTGAGCCGGATATTTATAGGAGTCCATTACCCTTCGGATGTGATCGTAGGGGCGTTTATCGGCTGCCTGGTTGGATTTTTCTGGCTTTATGTAGAAAAGATCCTGAAAAAGTACGGACTTTTCGGAAACTCTCGGGAACCCTTGGAGGGAAGTGAAAACGGGGTCTTTGATCAAACTCTTCAGCAGCCCTGATATTTTCTGGAAACCTGAATTTTCGACCAGAATATGAAGGAATGGAAAAACCGATCCACATAAATAAAAAACAATCCGGTAAACGAAAAACCTTCCAATCAAAGAATGGCCATTTTGACATGTTAAACACATTTTCTATATAAGGGGAGGAGTTATGATGGAATTGATTTCCAATTTACCTATTCTTGTTGGCATTTTGGTTTTCATTGTTGGGTTCATTTGTCATTGGATAGGTCAACTCATCTCTGTATTGAATTGGGATTTTGCCACAAGAATAGGATTGCAGGAAAAGAAACTGCCTCCTGAGTTCAAGGTATATGAACATGCAATAGCTGTTGCTGATGTATCAATTGGCTGGGTATATGGAATTGCAGCTATCGGTTTGATCCTTGATTATCCCTGGGCATTTAAGTTGATATGGATACCTGGTGTAATAATGGTATATCACAGCTTGAGCTATTGGTTCTGGATTGGGAACCAGAACAAGTTGGGGTATCATATCAGCACGAACAGATTCAGGGTCAGCTGGTTCTTCTTAAATTTTGTAACCGGCATTCTGGCAATTACAATTGCATGGTAATGACTATATTTCGATCGTATGTGCCCCACCAAATGCAGGATACGAACTACAAAAGAACTGCTGCTAAAATTAAAATTGAGGCTTAGAATATGCAGGAACTGGATTTTCTATCACGAGCGACATTATATGTTCTTTTGTTATTGTTTGGATCAATTACACTTATTCTCTGGTGGTTCCAGATCAATGTCTATAAAGGTAAAGCAATGGATAATCCAGATGGGTCAACCGATGACTGGCATGAGCAGAAAATCCTATTTGGGATGTCATTTGCAGACATAGTCATCATTTGTCCAGCTACTTTTGCTGGTATTGCCTTAATACTGATCGATTCCCACTGGGGTTTTTACATTCTTGGAATGCTGAGTTTCTGGCATGTGTGGGCGAATACTGCTTTTACAGTTAGCAGCTTAAAGTTTGAAGACCCGGAAATTACTTTCATGTGGTTCATAGCTTATCCATTTGGGATACTGCTCGGTTTACTTTACCTTATTTGGATGTTTATCCACTTCGATATGATATTTCTTCTATAATTGAAAGGTTGTATTCATACTAACTCCCCTTCTTTAACCCTACTCTTCAATTTCTTCAAAGTACTCCTGTTAATCCCAATCTTCCGAGCTTCAGAAGGAGTTAAGGTGAACTACCACTAAGCTAAAGACTTAGTGGCTTCCTGAGTCATCCTTCCTCCCATTGGAGGCAAGTCATGCAGGCTCTACCCGAAGTCCCTTCGGTGAAATGTCATGAGTGTGATATACTTGAGATACACAGCGGCTAACGGCTTTCCCCGCCTTAATCCCGTTCCCTACAGGATGATTCTTGCCCTGTTATCCAACTCCCCGATGTTCAAACGTTACCTCGCTTGGTTTTCGCTTTGAAATTCGGCAACGTTCTTATGAACTGTGAGGTTGTGGTGACAGCAAAATCTAATATTACATTCATTTAAAAGTATAAGTGATATTTCAGAATCGAAAAGCAATAAGAGTAGAAGTTGACGCTTATATCCCACGAAGCTAAAGACTTCGGGGTTTTACGCTTCTTCCTATAAAATCCCTCAACTTTTCAATATCATGATACATCTCAACAGTATAAATCTCAAGCTCCTGCATCTCAAGTTTGATGTTGAATTGTGTTAGTGCCTATTTTCCAAGAGATGCGGCAGAATAGACCTTATTCATGGGAATGTTTTTCTTATTACTTTTAATTTCGAGCTGATCCCAAAACTCAAAATTGAGTCTCTGAATTTCAAATTTCAAGTGATCAATCCAGTTTCCAATCATGAAAACGATTATGAAACTATTATGGATGTGAAATATAAAACTAGTTTTGGGATGAGCACTTCAATAAAAGAAAATGCGAGGGGTGCGATTCGAACGCACGAATTCCTACGAAAATGGGTCCTAAGCCCATCGCCTTTGACCTGGCTGGGCAACCCTCGCACTGATGTTGTCTTTGCTTAGTGCAAAATAAGAGAAAAGATAATTTAAAACTATTTGAAAAGGGTTAAATGCGCCGACCGGGATTCGAACCCGGGTTTTGGGCTTGGAAGGCCCAAGTCATAGCCACTAGACCATCAACGCAAACTGCAACACCTCTAGAGGTATTTGTTAAATATAATGTTTTCGCTCGACACTGTATATTTTTTAATACACTTCTATGTTATTGTGGTATATCTCCCTTTTCCCTTCCCCGAATTTCTCTTATTTTTATGAAATTATGGGTGAATATTATTCTGCTATTGTAAACCCTCTTAATAAGTGAAATTGTGAAATATATTTTTCCCAAAAACGTTATCATTGTAAATTCTCACCTTTTAATGTAGACCTCCCGAATCCGGGTTAAGGATTAGTTCTTTCTATTTTCTTCCTTAATTATCGGGTGGTCCTGATTACTCGGTTGATGTGGTTCTATATTATTCCGAATATCCGAAATTGCCTTCTGGATTTCTCCTCTGTACTATGCAGTGCCGTGACTGACCTGTCACCTATAAGAAAAGACTCCTTACTATGCTTGATCCTTGAAACCACCTTTCTATCCAAACGTTATAATGTGCCTCCCCCACCCCGTCTGGATACCTCCCCCGCACGAGATAAAATAGACCTGTAAAGGTGGAATACCTAATTATTCGGTGGATAAATGAGATTGCATAATTGTTTGGAATGGCATAGTAATAAAAAGACATCTCGATAAAAGGCATCCATATAAGGGCTGAAAATGTGCCATTAAGAATAGCAGTCAAGTATCTTCGGAAAAAAGGCAAATAACAAAATCAGGTTTTAGTGACAGCTTCCACCGTTGAAACAGCAGGCATCTACGGTATTTCAACCGAGGCTATTCTGCCCAAGAGCCATTATTTCTTTGGTTCTCGCTTCCAACGTTTCAAGTTTTACCTGCAGAACTTCTCTGTAGAACCTTATGCTTGGAGTTTCAGAGCAAAGTCAAATGACCTCTGTGGCACTTCCAGCCGCCAGAGCAAAGTTTGACAATAATATATAGCCTCGAAAGTACAAAACCATTATCAGTAAATGTATTCTGTTACAGTTGACGGATTAATCCCGCCACTAAAGTGACGGGGATTAGCCTTAGATGTTCCGAAATTGATTCGTTTAGAATTTCGAGTCTGCAAATTCAGATTACTGACATTAAATCGTGTGAGAGTGCCAGTCGAATCGTCCTGATCATTGTATATTTTAAATTTATAAGCAGAGTTTAATTTTATTGTCAACCCTGCTTGCCTGCTTAGATAGGTTTTTAACATGAATATTTTAGAGTAAATCCCTCCAAATATGTATTTTACAATATAATATTATTGTCATTGTAAAATCTAGACTATCTGGCTAAATTCATCTCTTTTTGCTACTTTTTGAAATCAAATCACTTCATTTCTATGTGTCAGCTTTGAAAAAATTCTAATTTATATTTATGTATGTCATAATATAATACTGTGAAAATAATATTATGTTCTTTCGATTAAAATCACTATTATTATTTTTACTGTGGGGGTTAAACTCTAATTTTTCCTCTTTTTCTCCCGGGAATCTTATTTCTCTGATAAGGAATATATACTCTTATATAGAGCTAGACATAAGTTCTCAAAACCAGCTTTTTTCCCTTACACTGCCCTGGCTTCAAAACCGGGCTGGAGAAGCTGATAGCTCAAAGATGTGATACAAATGGAACCCTTTATTCTGGCGTTTGCAATCAGCTGGATCCTCATATTTGTCTACCTCCTTTCATTACTTAAGACGTATGCAGAGTTCAACAAAAGGTTAATGTAATGATCGAGTTATACGGGGTTTTAAAATGAATAAAAGAAAGAAATCCTTGCTTGCAGTTGCGTTTATTGCTGGTATATTTCTTATAGGGTTATATGGAGTTGACTCTTCAGACGGATACCTTGCGGTATCTGAGCTTCTCTCTGACCCTCAGAGCTATGTCGGACAGAATATAAATGCCATGGGAATTGTAGAGAATGGGAGCCTTGAAACGTCTCCTGGTATGACATCATTTGAACTGAAAGACGAAAATGATGAAAACCTTAAGATACATGTGAATTATGTAGGAAACCTTCCTTCCAATATTGCCGAAGGAAAACAGGTGACCATCAGCGGATCAATGGTTTCCGAATCTACGTTTGAGGCAAATAAAATAGTTACCGGATGCCCGTCAAAGTATACGGAGTAATATTGATGAATATTGAAGAATGGGACGAATACAGATATGTAGAAGCCGGGATCGAGGACTCAATTGCCCGAATAGAGGACCCCGGCTTAAAAAAAATGGTTGGGCATGTCTGTCATTCCGGAGGAAAACGAATTCGACCAATTATCCTGCTTTTGGTCAGCGAGATCTGTTCAGGCTCATATTCCCGGAGCCTTAATGCAGCCCTTGCCGTTGAAATGATGCACTCGGCTTCCTTAATTCATGATGACCTGCTGGACCAGGGGCTTATCCGGAGGAACCTGCCTTCTGCACCTGAAAAATTCGGGCCTTCCAGAGCACTGCTCTGTGGAGATTATCTTATTGCAAAATCTATTGCATTCATTTCCCCTTATGGAGAAAAGGTAATTCGAGATTTCGGAACGGCGGGAATGGATATGGCGGAAGGAGAAGTTCTCGACCTGAAGCTTGATGACGATAACTTCGGAGAAAACGAGTATTTAAAATGCATCTATAAGAAGACAGCTTCTCTATTCGCAATCAGTGCATCCATTGGGGCTTATACTGGAGGAGCTGATGAGGCTCTTGCGGAGCGTTTTAGCTTCTTTGGGAATTCCCTGGGAACTGCATACCAGATTGTTGATGACATCCTTGAATTTCTGGAAGTGGTCGAGGGCAAGGAATCTAAATTTACGTCTGAAACCCTGCCGCACATTTACATGAGGGACATGTCAAAGGAAGAAGCCTTAGAGAAGTCTATAGATTCTGTAAGGCGGCATGTTAGTGCCGCAAAAGAAACCCTTAGAACATTCCGGGAATGTCCGGCAAGGGATAAGCTTTTCCAGATTACTGATTATATAACTATAGACATGATTCAGAATATCTGATTTAGTTCTACTCATCCTGAAAAATGAATTGACTCTGTCGAATTTCTGTATCTAGAATGCCATAAATAATACCATTTAGTTTCCTATTTATACCCTTAAAAGTTTTCAGCTTTTGACACTAACTTTATCAGGTGTATCCATGCGAGTATACGATAGTCCGGTGATTAAGGTAAATGCCAGTACAGATAACGAAAAGATGGTGCTCGAGGCAGAGGGCCCTCTTTCCCAGCTTGCAAAACCCTTTCTGAAACGTATAAACAACATTTTTGCTGAAGAAAAACCCATTTCCGTGAGTGAAGACGAGATTATTTTCTCCACATGGATTCCTCCTATCCCGGGTCCTATTTTCAGCCGGGTCATAAGTGCTGAAATCGCAGCAATAAGAAAAAAGCGTGTTCCTGATCAGTTTTCAATAGGGATTACCGCCCGCTGTCCAAACCGCTGTATTCACTGCGGGGCAGCCGATATCCAGCCGGAAAGGGAACTGACCCTGGACGAGATCTGCAATGTCGTGGATCAGAGCCTGGACCTTGGGACCTATATGGTTTCCTTTGATGGCGGAGAGACGATGCTCAGAAACGACCTTGTTGAGATGGTTGCCAGGGTGGACAAGACAAAGGCTATTGCTACATGTTTTACGTCAGGTTTCAAGCTCTCTGAGGAAAGGGCAAAGGCACTTAAGGCTGCGGGACTGTACGCTGCCAGGATCAGCATTGACAGTCCTTTCGAAGCTGAGCACGACCGGGTCAGGGGCAGGACCGGGGCATACCGGGATGCAATAGAGGGAATAAAAAATGCAGGTGCTGCCGGAATCCTTACTGACATGTTTGTGGTTGTTTCTCCGCATAATATAGATGATCTTGAGGAGTTCTATTCCCTTGCAGCCGATCTGGAAATGAAAGAGATGTCGATCTATGAGATCATTGCAGTAGGGCGCTGGATGGAACATGAGGATGAGGTCATAAGCGAGAAGGACGTATCAAGGCTTAAGACATTCCAGAAAGCCATGAACAGCAAACCCGAAGGGCCGAGAGTCACAGCTTTTCCTTATTTTATGGGTCCTGAACTTTTCGGATGCTTTGCCGGCAGGCGCTGGATGCATGTCGCTTCGGACGGAGAGGTCATGCCCTGTGCATATACTCCCCTATCGTTTGGCAATATATGCGAAGAGCCTCTGGAAACTATCTGGAAACGCATGGGGAAGCACAATGCCTACAAGAAGGATGACGCCGCCTATTGCATGATGCGAAACCCTGACTTCCGGAAGGAGTATATACATACCATTCCGAAAGGGGCCAAAATTCCTTATAAGCTTAAGTAATTCCTTTTTAATGCCCTTTTAAAGGGGCATATATTTATTTCTGGCTTTTTTGCTCCCTTTGGGGTTTCTTCTTTTCATGGATTTTTTGACCTTATTTCTTCTTTTGTCTCTTTCTCCCGTCATATCTTCCTGTAATATTTTTCTGCATTTTTAGGGCTTGATGGGAATTTTTTAATTATTATTTTTTCATTTTCATTCTAAACTTTTAGGGGGGAACAAAAGCTTTATTTCTACTCTTCTTCTTAAATCACTCTCTTTTATCATCGGATCCCACGCAGTAATTCTCATTCAGGGAGTTTTGTTCGCATGTTCTAAATTAAAATATCTATTTAAACAGGAGGTCAATCTCTTCAAAATAATTTCTGTATTTCTATGAGAAAAAGGTTCACATCACGTGAATATACAGTATATATTTTAGCGAACTGTCTAATCTCTCACTCTCAATAAATTCATTTTTTTCTTTTTTAAAATCGCTTTAAATTTCTTATATCTAAAAGACAATGCTGTATGTGTTTTAAGGCTGAATTCTTGTATGCAACTTATTTTATAAAGTCTTAAGTCAAAGCTGAAAATTCATATTTATTTTAAAATGACCTTGAAATCATCTATTAAAACATTAATTCGAATATTACTTTCATGGCTTTGCTCTTCTTTTATACAGGCAGGGTTTAGTATTTTTTTCCAATCAATTATATTCTACTGTTTCTATTTAATTATTTTTTACTGTTCTATTTAATCTTTTGGATTTAAACCATATATTTTGTTATTTATATTTTTAAATTTCTTAAAAATTTCCTGCAAATTCTATATATCATGATTAATCATTATGTTTACTCCCATCCTTTTCGATAAAACCGAAGCTGTTATATAGTTCTTTCGCGAAGGATTTGTTAACTACCTCCATTGGAGTAGGGATTTTTAATTATTAATTTATATATTAAATTTTGAGAGACGGAGATTCACATGGCTAAAAATGAAATCTTATCCGAAATAAAAAAAGCGGAAGAGAGCGCTAAATCAATGGTTGACGATGCCATTGATTCCAAAAACAAGCGTATCTCCGATGCTCGGGCCGAAGCCAGGGAAATCCTGAGACAGGCCGAAATCGATGCACATAAAGCTGCACAAGACTCTTTTAAAGTAGGTGAAGAAAAGATCCTGGAGGAAAGAGATAAGATCGTCAACGATGGTGAAAAAAACGCATTAGCCATGTCCCAAAAAGCTCAAGCTAATATCGACAAATCCGTCAATTACCTTGTACAGGAGTTTGAGAGGGCGGTCCTTAATGAGTAGACCTAAAGAGATGACAAGGGCCGTTATTGTCGGGCATAAAAGCATTCTAAAAGACACCATCGATTCATTGCATGATACGCATCTCTTTCATATTGAAGATTTTGTCGAGGACGAGTCTGGTTTTAAGATCAGCAAGCCATTTAAAAACGCAGAAGAAGTCTCAAAAAAGCTTGTGAAGATCCGTTCCATCTCCAATTATTTGGGGATTGTAAAAAAAGAACCGGTAGTTCAGAAAACTGACTCTGTTCTGCGCGACCTTGATTCGAAGCTGGATGAGCTGGACAGGGCAATTACAACTAAAACAGAATCAATTGCCCAGCTTGAAAATGAGTTGAAAGACCTGGATTCCCAGAAGAGGGAGCTCCTGCCTTATCTGTCCATCAATCTCGACTTTGATGATTACCGTGGCTACGAGAGCCTTAAGGTTTTCGCGGGTACTATAAAAGGAAGCCTGGATGGAAGTCAGATTTCGAGCATCACCAAAGCTTACGAGCTGTACTTTGACCCTCAATCAAAAGCGGTTGTACTGTTTGTAGCCAAAAACGATGCCGACAGAGTCTACGAATTACTTCAGAGTCTTGGATTCAGAGATCTCAGAGTTCCGGAAAGAGGTGGTGTCCCAAGCGAGCTGTTAAGATTTATCGAACAGAAAGAAGCCGAAGTCACCAGAAAGACCGAGTCCTTAAGGGCTGATATCGAATCCTTGAAAGTCAAGTATACCGATTTCATCCTTGCAAGTGACGAGGTCTTGAGCATCGAGAGTCAGAAGGCAGAATTGCCTCTAAGGATAGCTACATCTGCAAACACATTCATAATCGAAGGCTGGACTCCAACCGAAAATTATGATAAAGTTGTCAGTACAGTCAACAGTGCCACTAATGGCAAGGCATACGTCACAAGCCTCGAAATTGATGAAGAGGAAGAGGAGCATGTCCCTGTTGAATACAACAACTCAAAAATAGCAGCGCCGATGCAGCAGATCATGGACCTGTACTCCAGGCCCAAGTATACTGAACTCGATCCATCCTCAGTGATCTTAATAACTTTCCCACTGATGTATGGGCTGATTCTCGGAGACATCGGATATGCAATGATACTGGGAGCAATTGCACTGGCTATCAAAAAAGCAGTAAAGTCAGATGCGGTGAAGCCTCTCATGGATATTCTGATCTATTGTCAGATATCAACATTTATATTCGGAATTATTTATGGCGAGTTCTTAGGATTCTCGTTAGCAAGTCTTCATACAGCACATGGTGTACTTCCAGGCCTGATTCCGGGTTGGGAAACTATTGTTCTGTTTGAAGGGCTCGGTGGCGAGGAATTTACGTTCCCTGTCCACAGAACTCACATGGTAATGACTATGATTGCAACAACTGTCGTAATAGGACTGCTTCAACTGAATCTCGGGTACCTTCTCGGATTTTCAAACATCGCAAGGCACCACGGAATAAAGCATGCAGTTCTTGAAAAAGGCAGTTGGCTTGTTATTCAGCTCGGTGTACTCGTTGCAGCAATCGGCTACCTTGGCGGCAATTCAGGACTGACTTACGTTGGTGCTGGTATTCTGGTTCTCGGAATTGTGATGCTCACCATAGGTGAAGGTATCAAAGGCCCGATTGAGTTGCCATCTCTTATGGGTAATGCATTGTCTTATGCCCGTATTATCGCAGTTGGTCTGTCTTCGATTTACATCGCTTCAACGGTCAATGATATTGCTTTTAAAATGATCTGGGTGGATCACTCCAAGATCAGTTTCTTAGCAGTAGCTGCAATACTCGTGTTTATACTCGGACATGGCCTTAACTCTGTCTTGAGTATCATCGCTCCCGGACTGCATGCACTCAGATTGCAGTACGTAGAGTTCTTCGGAAAATTCTACGAAGGCGGGGGCAGAAAGTACAACCCATTCGGATACATAAGAAAATACACGGAGGAATAAAAACATGGTAGGAGAAGAATTAATCAGTGGACCTTTCCTGGACGCAGATGGAATGAAAGCACTCGGTGCAGCACTCGCAATCACAGTAACTGGGCTCGCATCTGCATGGGCTGAAAAGGAAATCGGCACCGCAGCAATCGGCGCTATGGCAGAAAACGAAGGGTTATTCGGTAAGGGACTTATCCTTACTGTCATTCCTGAAACCATCGTTATCTTCGGTCTTGTCGTTGCATTGCTTATCAATTCTGCTTAATTTAAGAGCGAATTCCGCTCTTAAATTTCTTAGAGCATCACTCTGAGCTTCTCTGGGTGTTTTTTCCTTACCAGGCAGAGCTGGAGTGATTCTGTGCTCTAAGTTTCCCCTTAGGTATCGTTGCACTCTAAGAAGCTTAGAGTTTCTGCTCTAAGCTTTAGAGCACTTTTTTGCTCTATATTTATTTGGAGGTGTAAGCATGGGACTAGAGATCGTTATAAAAGACATCCAGGAGGGTGCAAGAGCCGAGGTTTCCCGTATAAAAACCGAAGCCGATGCAAAGGCATCCGAGATTACTAATGAGGCTAAAGAAGTACAGAAGAAGATGCTCGGGGACAGCCTTGCCAAGGTGGAAGAGGACCTCCAAAAGCTGCACCAGCAGGTTATCTCAAGTGCAAACCTGGAAGTAAAAAGAATTACGCTTAATAAGCGCAAGGAACTTCTAGATAAAGTTTATAGCCAGACCGTTGAAAGCATCAAGTCAATGCCGGCGTCCAAAAAAGAAGAGCTATTGAAGCATATTATCACCAAATATGAAGCTAGCGGCGCTAGAATTTATTCTTCTAAGGCTTCTGAAGAGACTGCCAGGGAATTATCTTCATTAAGTTATTCTGGTAATATAGACTGTATCGGCGGCGTTGTTATTGAAAACGAAGACGGGACAATCAGGTTAGATTTCACATACGATTCAATCCTGAAAAACGTGTATGAGCGTTCATTGAAGCAGATATCTGATAATCTATACGGGTGATGTTAGATGCGGCTTTTGGAGAGACTCTGGGGGACAAAACCCTCCCGAAAATCCGATAAGAAGAAAAAAGGCACTTCTAACTATGCTTATGCCGTAACCCGTGTCCGTGCGATGAAGAGTAAGCTGCTTCCTAAAGAAACGTATCCACGGCTTCTCAATATGGGGATTGATGAAATCACCCGTTTTATCCAGGAATCTGAATACAAAAACGACGTTGACGAACTGGCAATGAAATACAGCGGTGGCGATCTGGCAGAACATGCATTAAACAGGAATCTTGCGCTCACCTATGATAAGTTGCTCAGGATCACCTCAGGAGAATTGAACTACCTGATCACTGCATATCTTAGAAGATATGACATCTGGAATATAAAAACGCTTCTCCGTGGTAAAATTTACAATGCACCCGTTGAGGACATCCTCGAGTCTCTGATTTCTGCCGGGGAGTTTACCTATACCCTCCTGTCAGAACTTGCAGCCAAGGCCACATATCAGGAAGTCATTGATGCCCTGAAAGAGACCGACTACTATCCCCTGCTGCAGGAGTTTGACGGGACCAACCTGGCATATATAGAAAACGAGCTCGACAAGGCGTATTATTCAAGCCTGTTTGATGCAATCGGAAAACCAAGATCCAAGGACCGTAAACTCTTTGTCAGATTCATCAAACTCGAAGTCGATGTCAAGAACCTGGGTACCCTTTTCAGGTTGAAAAGAGCAGGAGTCGAGAAGTCTGATGAGATCATGCCCCTTATGATCGAAGGTGGCCTGGAGCTGAAGTCCGAGAAACTGGCACCGCTTCCTTATGAACAGTTTATCGATGAACTTCGAAAAACTCATTACTGGGATGCAATTTCAAGTGTCGAGGGTCTGGAGACGGCTTCTCTGACTATCGTTGAAAGCAGGCTCATAAGGTACTCTCTTGAATCTGCAACCACTTATTCGCATGTATCTCCGATCTCAATTGTAACTATTATGGACTATATTATCCATAAAAGTAATGAGGCCAACAACCTCCGGATTATTTTCAGAGGCAAGGAGGCTGGTCTCGATGATACACTAATTAAAGACCAGTTGGTGGTTATCTAATGGAATTAGCAGTGATCGGAAAGAGCGAGTTTGTCACTGGATTCAGGCTGGCGGGTATCAGAAAAGTCTATGAAGTCGTTGATGTCCCAACCACTGAGTCCGCGGTAAAATCGGTGCTTGAAGATAAGAGTATCGGGATTCTTGTAATGCATAATGATGACATTGGTAATCTGCCGGAACTTTTAAGGAAAAACTTGAATGAGTCTGTCCAGCCCACAGTAGTAGCTCTTGGAGGCAGCGGAGCGGGCTCGAGTTTAAGAGATAAGATAAAACAAGCGGTAGGTGTTGATCTGTGGAAGTAAAAGGTGAAATTTATCGTGTGTCTGGGCCTGTCGTCACCGCCATCGGCTTACAGGCAAAAATGTATGACCTGGTCAAAGTCGGTAATGAAGGTTTAATGGGTGAAGTCATCCAGATATTAGGGCCCAAGACCATCATCCAGGTATACGAAGAGACCGCAGGCATCAAGCCCGGAGAGCCCTGTTATTCTACAGGTTCGTCTCTATCCGTGGAACTTGGTCCGGGTCTTCTTTCTAGTATTTATGATGGGGTTCAGAGGCCTCTGCACGTCCTGCTTGCAAGTACGGGCGGTTTCATTGGCAGAGGTGTTACTGCAGATGGGCTTGACCACAAGAAACTCTGGGAATTCAAACCCATTGTCAAAAAGGGCGATTCCGTAAAAGGCGGAGATGTAATCGGTGTTGTACAGGAAACCGTGAATATTGAACATAAGATCATGGTGCCTCCCGACATCTCCGGTACAGTTGCCGACATCAAGAGCGGGAACTTTACGGTAGTAGACACAGTCTGTACCCTCACTGATGGGACCGAATTGCAGCTGATGCAAAGGTGGCCTGTCAGGAGACCCAGACCTGTGAGGGAAAAACTTACTCCAGATAAGCCTCTGGTTACAGGACAGAGAATCCTTGACGGGCTTTTCCCTGTGGCAAAAGGCGGAACTGCTGCAATCCCCGGACCTTTCGGATCGGGAAAGACTGTTACTCAGCAGCAGCTTGCAAAGTGGAGTGACACTGAAATTGTGGTCTACATCGGCTGTGGTGAGCGCGGAAATGAGATGGCAGACGTTCTGAGCGAATTCCCTGAACTCGAAGACCCTCAGACAGGCCGCCCACTGATGGAGCGTACTGTTCTTATCGCTAACACTTCAAACATGCCTGTGGCTGCAAGAGAAGCATCTGTGTACACCGGAATTACCATTGCAGAATACTTCCGTGACATGGGATTAGACGTCTCCCTTATGGCAGACTCCACCTCCAGGTGGGCAGAAGCTATGAGAGAAATTTCCTCCCGTCTGGAAGAAATGCCTGGTGAAGAAGGTTACCCAGCATACCTGTCTGCAAGGCTGGCCGAGTTCTACGAGCGTTCCGGTGTTGCTGAATCTCTCAACGGTGCGAAAGGTTCTATTACTGTCATTGGAGCAGTATCTCCACCTGGCGGTGACTTCTCAGAGCCTGTTACGCAGAACACCCTGCGTATCGTGAAAGTGTTCTGGGCTCTCGATGCCAAGCTGTCTCAGAGACGTCACTTCCCGGCTATCAACTGGCTGAACAGTTACAGTCTGTACAAGGAAAGCCTTAACGACTGGTTTACAAATAACGTAGCTCCTGATTATGTGGCTATGAGGGAAAGGGCAATGGGGATGCTTCAGACAGAATCCGAACTGCAGGAAATCGTGCAGCTCGTAGGTTCCGACGCTCTGCCAGACGATCAGCAGCTTTTGCTTGAAATTACCCGTATGATCAGGGAAATCTTCTTGCAGCAGAACGCATTCCACCCAATAGATACCTACAGTCCATTCTCTGAGCAGTACAGGATCATGCAGGCAATCATGAAGTTCGGTGATGCTGCACAGGAAGCTTTGAAATCAGGTGTTCCCGTCTCGGAAATTATCAAGATGGACTCTAAAAATGAGCTTCCCAAGGTCAAGTTCGAGGAGAACTTCGATGCTTCTATGAATGCTGTCCTGGCAAAGATGGATAAAGAGTTTGCATCCCTGAGAGGTAGGTAAACATGGTAAAAGAATATAAGACAATAACTCAGATTGCAGGACCTCTAGTCTTTGTTGAAAAAACAGAGCCTGTAGGCTATAAAGAAATCGTTACTGTCAACCTGCCTGACGGAACCACCCGCAGAGGCGAAGTGCTGGACTCTTCAGCGGACATAGTGGTTATCCAGATTTTTGAAGGTACTACTGGTCTGGACAAGAATTGTGGTGTAGTCTTCACAGGGGAAACCCTGAAGCTCCCTGCATCCATCGACCTTCTCGGAAGGATCCTTTCAGGTTCAGGAGAACCTCTTGACGGCGGGCCCAGGATTGTGCCTGACCAGCTTCTGGACATCAACGGAGCTGCAATGAACCCATATGCCAGGTTGCCTCCAAAGGATTTCATCCAGACTGGTATCTCCACAATCGACGGAACAAACACCCTGGTTCGTGGACAGAAGCTGCCTATTTTCTCCGCCTCAGGTCTCCCACACAACGAAATCGCCCTGCAGATCGCAAGGCAGGCGGCTGTGCCTGGATCAGAAGCGGCTTTCGCAGTAGTTTTCGCAGCAATGGGTATTACCAATGAAGAAGCCCAGTACTTCATGAGCGACTTCGAAAAGACCGGGGCTCTTGAAAGGGCTGTGGTGTTCCTGAACCTGGCAGATGACCCTGCTGTCGAACGTATCGTCACTCCGCGTATGGCTCTGACTGCAGCTGAATATCTAGCATATGAACACGGCATGCACGTTCTTGTCATTCTGACTGATATTACCAACTATGCAGAAGCTCTCCGTCAGATGGGCGCTGCCCGTAACGAAATCCCTGGACGTCGTGGGTATCCGGGTTACATGTACACTGACCTTGCAACTCTTTACGAGCGTGCAGGTATTGTCAAAGGCGCAAAGGGATCAGTTACTCAGATTCCGATTCTTTCTATGCCTGGTGACGATATTACCCACCCGATTCCTGACCTGTCCGGATATATTACTGAAGGCCAGATTGTGGTTTCAAGAGAACTGCACAGAAAAGGTATCTATCCGCCAATCAATGTGCTGCCGTCCCTGTCAAGGCTGATGAACTCCGGTATCGGAGCAGGCAAGACAAGGGAAGACCACAAGGCCGTTTCTGACCAGATGTATGCAGGTTATGCAGAAGGGCGTGACCTGAGAGGTCTCGTGGCTATCGTCGGTAAAGAAGCTCTGTCTGATAGAGATGTTAAATTCCTTGAGTTTGCCGACCTCTTCGAACAGAATTTCGTTACACAGGGCAGAAACGAAAACAGGACAATTGCAGATACTCTGGACGTCGGATGGAAGATTCTTGCACACCTACCTGAAAACCAGCTGGGTAGGATTGACAACAAGTACATCCAGAAATACCATCCTGCACACAAAAAGGGTCAGTGATTGTCATGGCTCAAGACGTAAAACCAACTCGGTCGGAGCTAATTGAGCTCAAGAAGAAAATCAAGCTCTCTGAAAGTGGGCACAAGCTCCTTAAGATGAAGAGAGATGGTCTTATTCTTGAGTTCTTTAAGATTCTTAACGAGGCAAGGAACGTCAGGACAGAGCTGGATGCCGCTTATGAAAACGGCGTGGGAAAAATAAATCTCGCCTGTGCTGTTAACGGAATGGTTGCTGTTAGGTCAACTGCTTTTACAGCAAAACAATCCCCCGAAATCCAGCTTTCAGGGCATAACATCATGGGTGTTGTGGTGCCAAAGATCAGCTCTACTGGAGTTCGCAAATCCCTCTATGAGAGGGGTTACGGTATCATCGGTACAAACTCGTATATCGATGAGACTGCAGAAGCCTATGAGGATCTGGTAGAGAAGATTATTACCGCTGCAGAACTGGAAACAACAATGAAAAGGCTTCTTAATGAAATTGAGAAGACCAAGAGGCGTGTAAACGCTCTCGAATTCAAAGTTATTCCCGATCTCATTGCAACCATGAAGTACATTCGTTTTACCCTTGAGGAGATGGAAAGGGAGGGTACTTCCCGGCTGAAGAGAGTCAAGGAGAGAATGAAAAATCAAGCTTGATTCGAAATGGCAGGATGCGACGATCAATCAAATATGATTGAAAGAGCGGTACTTAAACTGGGTGAACCCGAAAACCAGGCTCGTCTGCTGCAGGCAGCCTGGCTGATCTCCCTTCTAATGATGGTTTTCGGGTTCATTATTATCTTAAAAACGATCTTTCCAAATTTTACCGTAACCTGAACTTCAGGGCGGTTATTTTTTCTGAGTTCGGCACAACATATTATTTTTTTAGGATTATTATTTCTCTTTCTCTGGTCTGCTTATTATTAGAAAGCTATTTTAACGACGAATATCAATCCTAATTTCCTTATGCAAAACGAAGCCAGACTTCTTCATGTGACCGGCACAGTGCAGGGTGTCGGCTTTCGCCCCTTCATATATCAGCTTGCAAAATTCCACAGGCTTTCAGGGCACGTGAAAAATCTTGGAAACCATGTGGAGATCCTTATCGAGGGAAAAAAGGCAAACCTTGAAAGTTTCCTTAATGACCTTCCTGAAAAAAAACCTCCACTTGCCAGGATTACGAATATAGAAATAAATACTGTCTCTTTTTCTGGCTGTCCGGAGTTCGTTATCATTCAGAGTGAACCCGGAACGTTTGAAAATTCCATAATTCCTCCTGATACGGCTATCTGTGAGGAATGCAGGCTGGAGATCTTTGATCCTTCTTCCAGGTACTATCATTATCCTTTTGCCGTCTGTACAAACTGCGGCCCTCGCTATACAACAGTTCGTGCCCTTCCCTATGACCGGGAAAATACTACAATGGCAGATTTTCCTCTTTGCAGGGAATGTGAAGTAGAATATACTGATCCTCTCAACCGGAGGCATCATGCCCAGCCTGTCTGTTGTCCGAAATGCGGGCCGGAAATCTGGCTTTCGGATTCTCAGGGAAAAGTGCTCGCAAAGAGTTATGAAGCAATTGCAAAAGCTTCTGACCTTCTCCAGCAGGGCTCAATTCTTTCTGTCAAGGGGTTCGGAGGTTTTCATATCGTCTGCAATGCCCGAAAGGAAGAGCCCGTGCAGGAGCTTAGAAGGAGACTTGGGCGTTCGGAGCAGCCTTTCGCGGTAATGGCAAAAGATCCAACGGTTGTCGAGTCCTTTGCAGAACCTGGAGATGCAGGTCGGAAATGCCTCATATCTTTCCGCCGCCCTATAACCGTGCTTCCCAAATCAAAGGAGTTCAAACTGGCAGAATCAGTTTCTCCGAACCTGCATAACATTGGGGTCATGCTTCCCTATACAGGTACACAGAACCTGCTTTTTGACCTCATGACGGATTCTGTATACGTTATGACTTCGGCAAACCTTCCTGGAAGGCCCATGGTTGTTGAAAATGAGGAAGCACTTGAAAAACTCAAAGGGATTGTGGATTTTCACCTGCTGCATAACAGGGTTATTGCAAACAGGAACGATGATACGGTTATCCGGGTTGTGAACGGAAAGAAGGCTTTTATCCGGCGTTCCAGAGGGTTTGTTCCTGAACCTGTGGAGTTGCCTTTCGAAGTTGGAGCTTCTGCGGGAGTAGGAGCTGAAATGAACTCGACAGTAACCCTTGCAAAAGGAAAATTGGCTTACATCTCCCAGTATATCGGAAATACCAGCTATGTGGAAACCTTCAGGTATCATTCTGAGGTTTTCCAGCACCTGTCCCGGCTTACGGGTATAGACCCTCTCAACTGGGGTTGTGACCTTCACCCTGCTTTTAGTACAACCCGTCTTGCAATGAGCAGGGGTGGTAAAAAAACACTTCAGGTCCAGCACCACTACGCCCATATCCTTGCCCTCATGGCGGACAATTCTCTGCCAGAAGACTCTCGGGTCCTGGGAATTGCCCTTGATGGAGCCGGGTACGGCAGGGATGGCACAGTCTGGGGAGGGGAATTTTTGGGGTCCTCGTATTTCGGATATGAACGCCTGGGAAATCTGCTGTCTCAGCCTATGCCCGGGGGAGACCTCGCAGTAAAAATTCCTTCCCGCATGGTTCTTGGTATGCTTTCAGGGAGGCTTGGAGAAGCAGAACTGGAAAAACTTCCTCTTTACTTTCCCAGAGGCAGGCAGGAATTTTCTACAGTTATGCAGCAGCTTCAAAGAAATATCAATGTTACTATGAGCAGCAGTGCAGGGAGAGTGCTGGATGCAGCTGCAGCGCTTTTGGGCATATGCAGAATGAGGACTTATGAGGGAGAGCCGGCAATGAAGCTTGAGTCTGCAGCAAAGAAAAGTGTTCACAGACTAGACCTCCCTCTGGTTTTCAGAAAAGGGGGAGAATCCGGAGCCCATGTACTTGATACGACTGAGCTCCTGCTGGGGGTTTATGAACTCTCCGGGGGAATGTATTCCCCTGCGGATCTTGCGTTTGCCGTTGAAGAGAACCTTGCAGAAGGAATCTCGGAAATTGCCATCTCCCTCGCTGCGAAAAATGGGTTTGAAAAGGTCGGTCTGAGTGGAGGGGTTGCCTACAACGACCATATCACCTCATGCATTGCAGGAATTGTGAAGGAAGCAGGCTTTGAATTTCTCACACACCGCCATGTTCCGTGCGGAGACGGTTGCATTTCCTTTGGGCAGGCTCTAGCAGCCGGGCTTAGAACAGATTCCGAAGGAACTCAATGATGTCAGAAGCACTTAATTCCGCCGACAGGAAATTTTCTTTTGCCCTTATGATGGTTCCTATCTGGAGCTTACTAATTCAACATACTGAAATTTGATCCGAAAAACAGAAATACAAAATTAAATAAATGATCCATGCTTACATAGGAGTGGGAGCATAAATGGGGCTAGGTAGTATACGGATTAGAGTGGTAACCAGCAGGGATGAAATCCTTAACCTGGAACACGGGGAGAATGCAGTGCATCTTGCTTTTAGGCCCTCGGACAGGGATCTCTTCAGTCTGGTCAAGACCTGTCCTGGAATTGAAATTCTTCAGCTTCCCGCATCTTCCTATGATGGACTTTCCAAATTTATTAAAATGTACCTTGAATCTTCAGGAATTCACCTGGTAAAGGGGGATGTCAGCGGGCACTGGCATGACCTTAATAATTATTTTGTAATACCTTCTTATGTGCTTGAAAAGATAAAGGAACTGGAGGTTCAGGGGAGAACTGAAGAAGAAATAATCGGGGAGATAACAAGTCTCAGGAAAATCAGCCCTGATATGGTTCTTCACCTGCTTCATAGTTCTTTTCTTACTACATGCCCCGAAAGGCCTGGACTGAACAAAATTTAATCGATTTTAAACAAATGTTATATAAAGAAAGTCTTTTTGTTAAGGAAGTTTTTTTGTTAAGGAACTATTTTAATTTCGGGCTTACAGGCGTTTCCACCATTTCTTTGAGGCTTTCTGTTCTTCTATCTGTCTTAATCCTTCAGCTTCAAATTTCTGCTGCATTCTGTACTTCCTGTTTTCGTCATTGAGCCTGGAAACTTCTTCTTCTTTGCTTACAAGTGTTCCTTTGATCTGTTTAATTAACTCGTCTTTTTCCCTGAGCTGCCCTGCCAGTTTTTCTTCTCCTTCATATCCTGAAAGTTGTTTTTCAAGCTTTTTGACTTTCTCGTTGCTTGCGGCAAGCATGGCTTCTAATGTGTTTATCGTTCTCTCTTTTCCGGTGAGTTTCTCTTCAATACTCTTTACTTCCCCACTCTTTGCAATAACCTCTTCGGCAAGAATCTTAAGGTCCTTATCCTTTACTGAGATGCTTTCTTCAAGTTTTTCCATGGTGCTTTCTTTTTCCAGGAATTTTTCATGAAGGGCTCTTATTTCCTCAGCTTTTACTTTGAGTGCTCTATCAAGGCTATTTCTTTCATTTTCTTTTTCACTCAGCTCTGACTCAAGTTTTCCTATTTCCGTATCCTTATCGGCAAGTTTTTCAAGGAATTCCTGAAGCTTTGAGTCCTTTTCCTGAATCCCCGTTTCAAAAACACTTATAGCCTCTTCTTTTTCGTTCAGTTTAAGTTTAAGTCCTTCAATAATGCTGCTGTTTTGAGTAATCCGGCCTTCGAGTCCTTTTATTGCTTCATCTCTTTGAATAAGCTGATTCTCCAGATTCTTTACAGCTTCATCTTTTTTAGCAATGTTGTCCTCAAGGTTTTTTATTTGTTCGTTCTTTTCAACGATCCCCTTCTCAAGTTCCCCCAGTTTACCTTCCTTTTCGAAGACAAGCTTTTCAAGTTCTTTGAGTTCTACTGTTTTGCCTGTGAACTGTGCATCAAACTCTTTTATTCTCTGCAGGCTTTCTTCAAGTTTTATTTCCAGGCTTTTTAACTCGGTATCTCTGTTTGAGAGCTGGGTGTAAAGAGAAGTTATCTCGGCTTTTTCTTTACTTTCCTCCATTGATGGAGTAAAAGAAATATCTTTTTCAGGACAATCTTTTTTGGACTCAGAGGTTTGAAGTTCTTTTATTTCCGAAAGAAGGCAGAGCTGTCCTCTTGTGTTTTCACAGATTTCAGCCCAGGCAAGAATTGATGCTATTGGCGTCATCCTCTTAAATACGCTATCTCCGATCTTGCAGCCGTAGACTTTACTGGCAATATAACCTTCCATAGTATTCAGATCAAGGTTCGGATCTCCCAGCCTGGAGTTTGTTGCATTTCCTTTCTTCGCCTGCCCCCTATTTTCCTGCAAAAAATTAATGGCTTCGGAAAATATCTTCCAGGGGAGAAATGGCTGATTTTTCAGGTTATCAACGTAGATTCCGTCTTCTTCAGCTCGGGCTTCGAAGAACTGCTTCCCGCTCATAAGTGGAATCTTTACCGGATTTCCTTTTTTATCAAACTTGTTTTTTATTTTTGCAACAACAGGGTCTTCCATGCATGGGCCTCTCAACAGTCTTAGTTTCTGGGATATAATAAGTATAACATTTAATAAAAGTTATGTTATTTCCTATTAATTTTATAAAGCAGAGAGTAAGTGATTTGCAAACATCAGATGTATTCTCCGACACGCCAGGTTATTATCTGTAAGGAATTTTTAGTTTGGAGGGTCCCTGCACTGCCGAAAACTCTGGAGCATAATAAAAGGTCCTCGAATGCCTACTAAAAGGTCCTCGAATGCCTACTAAAAGGTTCTCAAATTGAAGAATATGACTTAAAACAGCAGGCTGAAGCCCGAATATCCGTTCTCCTCTCGATACTTATATATACTTTGTAACTATGAGGAAGGTCAGTTACTAAATATAAATCTGAAATTTATATTTATAGTTCTATTTGGAATTCAATATCAGACCGAAAATCAACACCACGCTGGAAAATCAACGTCGTTGATATTATAAATGGGGCTATTAATTCATCAAAGCTTGAAGGTTTTATAGAGAGATACTTCAAAAATTAACCTGTTTATTTTTCAGGGGCTCTTTGTTTTTTAAATGGTTGCTCATTATATTGGATATATATAATTTTTAATATATACAGTGCTTTTTTTATCAGGACCGTCTTTTTATTAAAGTTATGAGTTTTTACGATGACGGTTATTATATCTATTTTTGAAACTTAGACTTGATTGCTTTCTGTGAAACATGGAGAAGATCCGGATCCTTCCCCTCTATACCTTCAGATGAATATGTGCAGTATCAATAGTGCATTGTCATGCATGCGGTTTCAATAGTGCATTGTCATGTATGCAATGTCATGTGAACAAATCGAATCAGAGGTGCAGAAATGGATGATTTACCGGAAGAAGTCCGAGAATTGATTGAATCCCTGGACGAAGCTACAGAAGATGAGGATGAAGACACAATTGAAGAGCTCACCCGGAAGCTTCTGGACACAGGGATTGACATGAAGCCTATCACCCTTGAAAAACTCTCTCTCCTTGTTATGAACGGCGAGGAGGAAATGTCCGCTGGCTGGACAAGGGTGGCACTCCAGGTCGGCCTTGATCCACTCAAGACCCTTCTCAAAGGGCTTGCTGCAGGCATGAGTCTTATCGGGGAAAAATATGCAAGAGGAGAGGCATATGTGCCCCATCTCTTGCTTTCTTCCTCTGCCATGTACGGCGGGATGGATATCCTTAAACCGTATCTGAAGCAGGATGAAAGCGGTGCAAAGCCTGCTACAGTGGTTATTGGATCCGCCGAGGGCGATATCCACGATATCGGGAAGAACCTCGTAAAGACCCTGCTCAGTGCAAATGGCTTCAACTGCGTGGACCTTGGAAATGACGTCCCGGCTGATCAGTTCATCGAGGCCGCAAAGGAGCAAAGGGCAACGGCGCTTTCTATAAGCACCCTGATGACTACCACAATGGGTGAGATGCCTAAGGTTGTCAAGATGCTCGAAGATGAAGGCATCAGGGACAAGGTTCTGGTAATGGTAGGTGGAGCCCCGATTACGGCTGAATATGCGGCGCAGATCGGTGCGGATGCATCTCCAGATGATGCTATCGGTGCAGCAAATTGGTTAAAAGGGGCCATTTTTGACTTCGCTTCAGAAGCTGAGAGATGGGGCTAAGATTTCTTTCTATATTTTTCATATTTTGATTTCAAATATTTAAAAGTAAAAACTGGCATATATTCTATAAAATTAGGTGATAAAAATGGTTGCTGAGATGACGTCCCGTGAAAGGGTTCTTGCAATGCTCGACAGGAAACCTGTTGATAGGATTCCGGTAATTCCCGGCGTTGCAATGCTTAAGGAGTATGTTGAAAAGACTGGTGCAGTTTGGCCTGACTTTCATTCCAACGCGGAGATGATGGTCGACATCGCGAGCTGTGCTCATAAGTATGCAGGTGTTGACAACCTCGTCGTGGCCTTTGGTATGTTTGTTGAACCGGCTGCTACCGGGCTTGATGTGAAGATGGGAAGGGTTGACATCCACCCCTCCGTCAGGGGCACTTATAAAAAACCGGAGGATGTGAAGTATGACGATTTCCTTGAAAACAAGTTTGTCAAAACCACAATAGATGCACTTAAACTTGCAAAGGAAAGATACCCTGATGTTGCTCTCTATTCCCTCATTGAAGCTCCAATTACCCTTCTCGGAGACTTGATGGGGGCTGAAAATCTTGCCCTGCTTAGCATCAAGTGCCTTCATAAAGAAAAACAAATGGAGAAAATGCAGGAATGGCTTTCCGTGGCTCTCGATATCAGCAAGATCTATGCCGAAGCCTGTGCTGAAGCCGGAGCTGACGTCTTTTATTGTTCCGACGCGTCAGCATCCCCGAACCTCGTGATGCCTGAGTTCTACTACGAAGTAGCAGTTCCGGCAGAAAAGGAGCTTGGAGACTTCTTCCAAAAGCAAGGATGCCGGTGGGAACTGCACATCTGCGGAGATACAACCCCGATTGTTGAAGGCATGGCCGCCACCGGAGCAAATTGTCTCAGTATTGAGCAGGCAGTCAATATGAGTGAAGCTACGAAGATTGCAGGTGATGTTCCGGTGATCGGAAATGTGACTCCGCTCCTGATGGTTAATGGTACGGAAGAAGAGATCATTGCAGAAGTCAGGCAGGGCCTTGATGGTGGTGCAAAGGGAAGCAAACTTGGATGTGGAACTCCACCTCTCAGCACTAATGATAGGCTCGTTACCTGGGTCAAGGCAGTAGCAGACTGGTCTGCAGAAAACCTCTGATCCGGCGCCAAAAAAGTATGTGTGAAAAACCTGCATAGTGAACAAGATCATTTTTTAGTATATTCCTAAAAAGAGAGGGGCTTGAAAATATGGTTTTCCTTTAATCAGGATTCCGGAAGTTTCAGGCTCCCACTTCTTTCACTTATATCCTTAATTAATTTTATTGTGAGCGATAGCTATGGGGATTAATATAGAAAAAACTAGTAAAGTTTTGAAGTATCGCTGGATAGTTTTCACTATCTTGGCACTTGCATACTTCTTCGTCTACTTCCACAGGGTGTCAACCGCAGTGGTTGCGTCTGACATTATGAGCACTTTCGGAGTAGGGGCTGCATCTATCGGGCTGCTAGGCTCCGCTTATTTCTATGCATACACTGCCATGCAGCTTCCTAGTGGGATACTCAGTGACAGCTGGGGCGTTAAAAAGACCGCCGGTGTCTTTACCCTCTTGGCTGCTGCAGGAGCGATTCTCACAGGTGTTGCTACTAACTTCACGATGGTACTAATTGGAAGAATTTTCATAGGGGTTGGTGTGGCAATGGTCTATGTCCCCGTAATGAAGGTTCTTTCGATATGGTTCAAGAAGAACGAATTTGCTTCTATGTCCGGTCTCCTGGTTTCAATCGGAAACGCCGGTGCTCTTAGTGCTGCAGGTCCGCTTGCTATAGTGGCAACCTTGCTCGGGGACTGGCAGAAAGTGTTCTTCCTTCTCGGGGTATTTTCTATCCTGTTGGCAGTAGCTATCTTCATGTTTGTGAAGGACAAGCCCGAAGATATGGATTGTCCCTCTATTCCTGAAATCGAAGCCCATGAGAATGGTGAGAGGTATATCCCTCCAAAGGCCGCTGAAAAGATTTCAATGGGAGCTGCCCTCAAGCAGACCTTCGGTTCCGGGATGAAGTTCTGGCCTATTTCAATCTGGTTCTTTTTCATGTACGGAAGCCTTATGGTCTATCAGGGCCTCTGGGGTGGCCCGTTTTTCAGGGATGTGCTCGGCTGGGATAAGGTTACTTATGCAGGTGTCCTTTCCTTCGTTGCCATAGGCATGATCTGCGGATCCCCGATTGCAGGGTACCTCTCGGACAAGGTGCTCAAGTCCAGGAAGAAAGTTTTACTTATAGGCACGGCTGTTTACGTCATCCTCTGGGGCGTGCTTTGGTTACAGGCAGGTAACATCACCAGTACCATGGCATACACCATAATCCACTTCCTCTTTGGGTTCTTTGGTGGTTTTTGTGTTGTATCATATGCTCAGGTCAAGGAATGGTTCCCGGCTTCAATAGCAGGCACTGCAATTGGTGCATACAATATTTTTCCCTTCCTGGGTGGAGCAATCCTCATGACTCTAACAGGGAAGATGATGAACGTTGCTAACGGGTCCATAGCTACCGTAGCCCAGTACAAGTCTGTCTGGTTACTGATGTTTGGATGCATGATCCTTTCATTCCTCTGCCTTTTAGTCTCTAAGGAGATGGGTGTGGGAAAGGTAATTGTAGCTGGAGAAATTGCTGACACATATGACGTGCCACCAAGTTCGGACCAATAAAATTACTGAAAAACGTCCTCAAAACTAATTGAAAAACGTCCTAAAAAACTAATTGAAAAACGTCCTAAAAAACTAATTGAAAAACGTCCTAAAAAACTAATTGAAAAACGTCCTAAAAAACTAATTGAAAAACGTCCTAAAAAACTAATTGAAAAACGTCCTAAAAAACTAATTGAAAAACGTCCTAAAAAA
>NZ_JJQL01000015.1:0-42457 GCF_000979975.1 Methanosarcina sp. 1.H.A.2.2 | reverse complement strand
CGTCCTACAAAACTAATTGAAAAACGTCCTAAAAAACTAATTGAAAAACGTCCTAAAAAACTAATTGAAAAACGTCCTAAAAACTAATTGAAAAACGTCCTAAAAACTAATTGAAAAACGTCCTAAAAACTAATTGAAAAACGTCCCCAAAACGAATTGAAAAAAAGGGCTGTAAAGTCGCTATTAATATCAAAAATACCCCAATACACCCCAAATATCACGTTGATGGCGGTGCTCGTCACATCCCTCTCTCAGAGGGCACTGTTATCATACATCCCCCCGAAGTGAGCAGTAAGGCCTGCAACAACTCCACTGCGCAGCCGCATATTTGCCATTTTTGTGGCTGCACAAGAATGTTGTGTCTATATTCACAGAATCCCGGGAACAGTTCCCCGGTTCCGTCCAGGTGTTGCCATTACCTGGCTTACGGATGCTTGGTGAAGGCCCCTGGTTCTGGAAATAGGTTCGGTGCCCCGCACCTTCAAACCTCCATGCGAAAAAGGGGGTCATCGCAGCCATCGCTGGCTTCGGGTTAATTTCCCAGTGCTTCCGGCCCGGTTCGCCATTTTACCGGTTCAATGAGGCATTGTATCTGAGGCCAGCGGCATAAATGATCGGTTTTAATGCTCCTGTTCCCCAACCTCCGGATACGGGAGCATTTCCCGATTATACCTGTATCATACGTTTAGAGTTAGAAATGGTAACCAATACCTCCTGAGTGACAAATTGCCCGATTTTTATGAACCTGTTTCCTACTTGAAAAGTTAAAAAAATTCTCTGGCAAAAAATTAAAAATGGAGAACATATACATGAAAAAATATGGAGTGTTTCCTACTATTTTTATGCTCGCTGCATTTATGTTGCTGATTTCTCCCGGATTGGCAGCTTCAGTTGAAATCCCTGGTGAGATCTTTGCTGTCGGTTCGGATGAACTTTCCTGGGACGCCACAAACTGGGGCACCATGTACGCAGACCTCACCAATAACAAGTCTTGGACCGAGCGCTTATACTATGAAAATTCCGCTGGTGAGAACGCCGAGCCTCTTGGTATCGATAATGAAAATACCATTGACGACGGGGAACTGATCTACTCCACAAGTCCCTATGTTAAGCAGTACAAAGCCATGAGCAAGTGCGGGGTTTTGGTGGATGAAGACGGCAGCTATACCCTTCTTCCCTGGTTAGGGCAAAAGTACGTTGCAATTGATGGGGACGCGACCACCATTACAAAACTCCTCCTTGAGCAGGGTTCTGACGATGTCCAGACTCTCGGGGCAGGCGAGACCTGGGACCTTGGAGCCGGATACACCCTCGAATGCAAGCAGGTAGACGTTGACGGGAACAAGGTTTGGCTCGCTCTCCTGAAAGACGGGAAGGATCTCGACTCAGAGATCCTTAACACGGATACCGGGGAGGACAGCGACGAAAGGATTTTCATAGCAAGCGCGGATTTTGCAGGCCAAGACGATGCAGTATACTTTGTCACGTATGCAGACCAGGTATTCCAGTCAGCAACAGACGGTATTGTGAGGTTGAAATACACCTGGCTCATTGATAAAGAAGAAGTCCAGACCATAGATACCGACTACAGCATTGGAGTATTTGAGTGCACAAGAGCCGAAGCTGATGAAATCTTCCTCAAGAACGAAAACTCCATTAGCCTGAACATGAACGATATCACATCCCTCACGGACGACCTTTACTTTACCACTTCAGATGTGGACGACGCCTGAACCGGGAAATATTATATCTACCCCGCCAAAGCGGTTAACATTGAATGTGTGGTCGTAGAAGCGGCTCTTGTAGACGGGGAAATCCAAATTCCGGAGGATGAACCTGAAACAATTGAAATTGCTCCGGAATTTGAAGGAGATGTCGGGAGCGAAACTCCTGCAGATGAAATATCCACAGGAGAAAATGAAGAGAAAGGAGATGGAACTGCAGCAAAATCTCCTGGTTTCGGGATCCTGGCAGGTGTACTTGGGCTCTGCCTTTTAGCCGCATACTCGATGAAAAAGTAAGTGGGAATCTCAAGCAATGTTTAAATTTTCCACAAATCTGATATTAACTCTTATTTCCGAAATAAATCGGAGCCGTAAACAATAGTCAAAGGGTTAATAGAAAAGGAATCGCAGAATTTTTAATTCATTGCCTCTTCCCTCTTTTCATTTTTAAATTATTTACACACATTCTATAATCTTTGTGGTCATATTATATAATTATATATTTTAAAATGTTCAAAAAAATAGAACCATAGTATTTTTCGTTAGTTTTTGTGCCCTCACTTGTGCATCTTTCTCCTATTTCTCAGTCCCCTTCTAACATTTTTTAAGTGGGGTCTTTTCAAAGCTTTCATTTAGCCTTCAATTTCATGAAAACTACATATTTCAATTTATGGGAAATTAATTAATTTTCAATCTCATTTGACTTGATTATCAAAAAATATACATTTAATATACTTCCTCATGCGTCTTCGGTTAAGTGAGGAATCATGATAAATTGCATCCATTTCCACAACATATGTTCAAAATTTTAACCAAGCAGGGATGGAGAATGCGTCGATTTTAGGTAAATTGGGCAAAATTTGAGGCAGACATCGGGTACAAAATCGATAGCTCTCATGCAAGAAAATTCCTTCACAGATGACCAATGTATACTTCCTATAATACAGGACTAGATATTTTGCTTATTTTTCATTAAAATCGCATGCATAGGGATTGAATTTACTTATAAAAAAGTTGAATTTAGTGAATTCCCTACAAAAATTCGGATTTAAGGTTCTAAAACCAATTCCAAAAACGTCATCCTTATTAAGGATTATTCGGTAGTTCCGATTTGCTGTAGGTCCGAATGACTACTCTCACTCATTTTCTATTTTTCCTTAATATTTCACAAGAAAAGCCTTCATTTCATCTATCCTGATTATATTTTTGAGCATGTAATCTAAAAATTTCAGTATTGTAAAGTCCTGAAGTAAAATTTGTGCATAGTCTCCACTAACCGATTTTATTATTTTTGACGCTTCGCTGTTTTGTATGGGTTAAAAATAATTGCGTAGTCAGAGAGTTATCATATCAAAAAGGGAAGCCAACAAAAAGACCTACAATGAGATGGATATTTTTCAATTTCCAGGGAAATACAGAACTTAGGACTCAGAAAGAAGGGAAAATATAATCCGAAATATTGAATATGGAGGAGGTTCACTGGAATATATTGGGTCTCATGGGAGATAAATCTGAAACGATCTCTCTCTAATTATATTAACCTCTGCCGAATGTATTATAAATAGTTCTGTTTATATATTATGTCCCATCATGCTAATATTATGTAATTTATGTTTGAAAGAGCACGTTGGAAATGTTTTGGGTCTGTAGTTATAGTAAACTCATGAATTAATCTCACTTGTTAGACACAAATTATATGCATCTTGCTTAGTTTTGGAAGTGTTGATTTTTACTGTGAGGACTATAATCACACACAGTCTTTGAACTTCAACTCTATAAATAGGGATCATGTGGCATTATTGGATTCATTAACATTATATTAAATGCAAAAGTTGGTGTAATTATAGGCGTCTTAGACGTTCGTTTGAAAATGTGTCATACGACTTCTCCAGATTCGTATTAGGTTCTATGGTGATTGAGAGTGGACCCATCTAGTCTTATTAATACAATATTTTTATCTGAAAAAAGGAAAAATGTGCTGGTCTTACTTCTGAATGAAGGGCCCCAGAACATAGACGATCTAAAGGAAGCCCTTGGTATCAGTTCAAGTGCATTGATGCCCCAGATCAAAAAACTTCTTAAGTGGGATATTGTTATCTATAATCCGGAGACAGATGTATACAGTTTGTCTGAAATGGGGGCTTTGATAGTTGAAAAACTTGACGATTTCCTTAATCTCATAAATATTTATGTGGAGAACCATGAGTACTGGGAGGCGCGGGATCTCAGTGATGTCCCCTACCATATGCGAAAATGCATAGGCAATCTGACGCACTGTGAACTGCTGGAAGCGGACCGTGGAAGCCTGTTCGAGTTTCATCCTACTTTTGTCGAAAATATCCTGAACTCTAAATATATCATGATGGCCAGTTCCACTTTCCAACCTCAAACTGTTGATATTTTTTCAAAAACCCTGCAAAACAATTTAAAAATCTCATGTGTATTTACGGAGCAGATTTTTGACAAATTCTTGAAAGAGTTCCCCGATCAATTTAAATGCTTTATTTCTCATGACAATATGACCATTTCCATTCGTAGCGGTCACATTGGCCCCCTTACATTGGTTGTTACGGACACGTTCATGAGCCTCTGGCTTTTTGACAAGAAAGGAAGGTTTGATGGAACTACCCTGATAAGTTATGAGGATAGTGCTATCAAGTGGGGGAGAGCGCTTTTTACGTACTATTCAAGTATCTCCAATCTTGTTTATATTGACGCGGAAACCGACAAAGTGGAACTTTCTGGGTATAATGTCACGAAGGCCCGCAATTGCTGGCTGTGACATTACGAAGGCAAACAAGTTCTGAACATATCTTTTAACGCTCAGGCGGGAAGTCCCCTTCCTCGGCAGGTGTTAGCCTGACAGGTGGGGGTAGTTCACAGAGCTAATAAGCAGATCGAAAGAGTTCAGATCTGTAAGACTAATCATACAAGAGGTATTCAAACTGACAAGAAAGCATACTCTAGTGTCGCGTCAATCCTCAAAGATTTAGTGATTCTAAATAGTTGCAATCAATTTTATACGACCTTTTACTGTTGATGTGATACTAGGGGGATTACACAGATAGATGAGGAGGTATGTCCATAAGTATCGTTTTTTAGCTGTCTTTTTGGGACAACTGTAAGCTATGGGATTAATAAAAGAAAGGAATTTCAAGTAACTTCTGAGCAAATAAATAAATTAAGGAGTGTATAAAATTCATTTTTCAAAAAATTACTATTATTATTAAAAATCTATTTTTTATATCATACTATATTTAGTTTCTAATAATTTTTAGAAAGATTTATATAAAATATTTACATAAGTTAAATCATATTATCTCCAGAAGATAATATAAAAAATATGTACTATATTAAATAGAGAATATTTATGACCCCCCTCGTAATTTGCCTGGTGGCGAATTTGCGGTTTGCAATTAATAGGTATATTTCTGATGCTCCGGGCTGACTTACCAGTTCAGGTAATAAAAATAGGGTTAGTTCGTAATTCCCCCTACTGCTGCGCAATAATAATGGGATTAAGATTTATCGCTTCAGAGGTCGAAGCTACCACACTCCTGCCAGAAAAGGCTTAGGGAGGATGGCTTTCTTGTCCACTAATCTAGAATAATATAGATCAGGTTGATTAAATATCGGAGGTGAGGTGAAAAGCAGTTTTGCATATATGAACTGTACAAAAACTGTATATTTTTTACAGTCTTGTTTTATTTAATTTTGAAGGGATAATTAATTTCAGTATTTCTCGACTGTTTATAGGATTGTGTTCTAACTAACTGGAATCTACTACAACTCGCGAACTTTAAAAAATTATTTAGTATAATATAATTTTTGATGTCACCCCCTGTACATCAACGAGAACCAGATAATCAATTGAGGAGGAAAACTAATTTGGGAAAGTTTAGGGTAAGTGCCTGGGTCGTAGATCTGGTTTTTATGCACATTTTGTTCATTGTGATCCTGTGTATAGTCTACTATTTCATCGTACCAGTAATAGTTCCGGGTTGATTGCAGAGTAAATGAATATCAGACTAAAGGTATCATCTTTAAATTCAAGGGAGAATTTTCCAATCAGAAAAATATGCAACAATTCTATCGTACATTTGTGAAGTTGAATGTGCCTTTTGAGCATGTTTTTCATACCTTGTTAAATTCTTAAATTTTCAGTAAATATGTGAAATTTACTTTTACCCCTACAATTTGAAGATGATGCGACTAAAGAGTTGTATATACTCAAAAAGGATATAAAATCGGATTCAAGGTGGTCTCAAGTGATAGAAGGAATGAAATCTCAGATAGGCGACAATGGCGCGAAAAAAAGGAAACAAGAGCCGACTAATGAGGATGACAGACCAAACGGAATGAAGGCAAAAGGTTACTATCTTGATGTGATCTTCATTCAGCTTTTGCTTCTGTTACTTCTTTATGGAGTAGCTAAATTTGTTGTGCCGATGCTTTCTTGAAGTTCTTCAATTTGACTGAAAAAGGTGCTGGTTTTCTTCGGTGAAGTTTTTCTATCTCTTCCCGAAGCAGTACCACTCTATTTTAAGTGGATTTTCCTTCCGAGAAAGGAGGGCGAAAGCTCCTATGCTTTAGCTTGGAGATGAACCCCGTTCACTTCCCCAACATTCTTTTCATCATCCGCTACCCATTATATTCTTCAAACCCTATTCTCGGTTCTGCAGTTCCTGTAGTTCTTCCTGACACTGTAGCTCTTCTGAACTACTGTACTAAATGGATAACTTTATTAAAGATTGTTCTATAGATAACAGACTAAAGTAAGATCCAGGGAAAACCGATACCTGTTCAGTTTTCTCCAGATACCCTTCTTTTATTTAAAAAAGAGTGTCCAATTGAATACAGAAAAATTCGGTTCTGAAAAATGCCAGGAGACTATAAGAGTTCGCTGAAGTTTTAGCTGGAAATTAACACATTTTAGGAATTATATATGTATAATCCGGATAGTTGAATATATCTGGATAGTTGAATATATATTCTCAGTTTAACCATAACTTTATAATAGTAAATAAGTGGAGGATTGGATCTATTGAGACCTTTAGCAAATGAGAGATCCAAAGAATGTATTCATAATATGCCGGTTTCAGCTGGAATTTATCAAGTTACATAACAAAATATTGAAAATGCCCTGACCTGCGACAAAACAAATATTGTTTTGATAATATTCTGATTTTTTGTTGATTTTGTTCCTCATGCTTTTCAGAATGTCTGAGTGACTATTTATTCATTTGCTAAATTAACATGTGCTACTCATATCGATTTATATTGTTGGTTTATAAAATATACAAAAATAAATGAAAGAATGTAAATACTAGTTCTCTCTAAATAAATCCTGTAATTATAGAAAAATATTTAATGAAGAATTTTTTACTATCAAATAAAAAAAATCAATAAATAGGGAGGACAAACTTTGAAAATAAGGGTTGTGAGTTCTAGAGAAGAAATCTTTACTTTAAATCCAAACGAAAGAATAGTTCATCTGGCTTTTAGGCCTTCGAACAAGGACATTTTTTCCCTGGTCGAGAACTGCCCGAAGATTGAGGTTATACAGTTACCGAAATCATACAGGCGCACGGTCTCAAAGTCCATAGAAATGTTCCTTGAAATGCAGCGTATCCAGCTCATAGAAGGAGATGTCTGGGGCCACAGAAAGGACATAAACGAATATTACCGTATTCCTACCTCTATAATTGAGGAGATAAAGGAACTGAAGATTGAAGGTAAATCCACTGAGGCTATTGAAGAAAAAGTCTCAAGGGAAAGCAAACTGAACCCTGAAATGGTTGCTTACATCCTCAGAAAGGATGTTAGTGCATGAGCCTCTGAAACATATTTTCAGGCTCTTCCCATTTTATTTTCTTCTAACTTCTATTGCTTCGTAATTTTTATTATTCTTTTATTGATGTTAATTTTTAAGTTTGATGTTTTACAGTTTTATTACTTTTCAAGTTTTGTTTCGTTTTTATTTTTATCACTCTTTATTTTTAATTACGTTTTTATTTTTGTGATTTTTGTACACTCGTATAAGGGTAATATGCGGCTTTAATTTTATAGCTACTTTTTTATAAAACAAACGTAAGCTGAGAGGGTAGTTTTTGTAACTTACGGCATTTTCCGGTTTGAATAGAATACCACCCTCCACTCCTGCGGCTTTCCGGCAATTTAACATGTAACAAAACCCCACAATTTTCGACAGCCACACGGCTTATATGGCTAATTGCATCCCAACTTTGACAGTTAAAAGTAATATAAGTGAAGACAGGAACAAATTCCCTGTCTGTCTTTTATCCCCGATCATTATATGATCTTTCGGATCAAGGGGGAGCAAAAATGTGAAAATCCTACCTTCTCCAACTTTGTTTTCAACCCGGATTTTGCCACCGTGCTTTGGCAGACCGGACTTTGATAACCCCATGCCAGGAAACAGGTGATGATATCAAACGGAAGAGATTTTTTTACATATTTAATAAGGGTTTGAATTGTTTGATTTTGTTTCTTTCTGGGTTTGACGGGATAGCTTTTGTTCTTACAGGAGGCGAGATTTCCCCCTCATAAATTCCTTTACGGGAGTGAAGTGAAGCTTTGCTACTTCTCCGATGTCGTGTTTGTTGTGCACTCTGGCCAGGAAGCTGCCTACCATATTTGCTCCCTTGGGAACTGTAACTCCAATCTCTTTGGACCTCTCGTCCATGACACTCAGGAATGCATCTCTGGCAAGTACGGATGCTGCAGCTACTGCCATAGACTTCTCTTCGGCCCTGGTGGTCTCGATGAGGTTTACTTTGTTCAACAAATTTCTCTGAGACAGGGCTTCAGACACAACATTGTTACTTGCAAACTGGTCGACGACGACAGTTGGACACTCGATGTTGATCAGTTCCACGGCTTCTGCAATGTTGCGTGCGTGGGCCTGGGCAAGGAGAACATTCAGGTTGCCGTACTTTGCATACATTGCATTATACTCGCATGGGTTATACGTGTGAATTACATACTTTCCAGCACAGTACTTCTTAATGAGCTGAGCAACCTGCCTGATCTTGCCATCAGTCAGGGTCTTGGAATCCGCAACCATGTGCTTCAGGATGGACATTGCTTCCTGAGACAGTGAATTATCGATGCAGAATGCAGCTGTGACCAGAGTCTCACATGCTCCGCCCTTTCCAACTTCATCTGCTCCTATACAGAACAGGGGAAACTTCTCCGAGACGGTTGGGTTACTGATTACATTTTCCGAAGCCTGGGAAGCTACTACCTCGGACAGCCGCTGCAGGCAGATGGTAGGAATTGTAATCTTATGCTTGAATTCGCTCAGGTCGATGTTCTGGATAAGCTCTATGATTTTTGCAGATTCGGGGTTATCTCCAAACCTGGACATGTCGATGGTAAACCCATTTTTCTTGGACGAATAGATGTTAATCTGACCTACCCAGTTGCTGAAGCTAGTCCTGAACTGGATAAATTCTGCAGTGTTCTGCATCATCTTTATGTCCGAGACTACAATACCATGAGCCTTAAGCCCATTTGAAACCAGTGTAAACATCTCTTTTAGGGTCATGATCATCGAAAAGTGGGTTGTGGTTTTGGGAGGAAGAACCCTTTGATCCGGATATAGATGAAAAAACTGCAATTAAATATCTACTGTAGACTCCTGTTTGCGCTAAAACATGCACAAAAAAGTAAGGATTATTTCCACAAACATCACATAAAGCTCTATGGCTTAGCATGTCATTGGTAAGGATGAGGACACCGGGTGAAAATACAATTCATCGCTCGTATATCGAGCGACTGGATACTCGCATTCAAGTACTCAAGCAGTCTAAATGAATGACGTTTCAGTTTTTAAGGGATCCTGACATAATCCTGAATACTTGACCTGACAAAGGGGGGGGTCAATGTCAAGTATTGAGTATCTGACCCGCAGGATATACCTTTGAAAATCCCTACGTGGAAATTACTCATGGCTTCCATGGGTTCGCCCTGGAAACATGGGCAAAGTGTAACAGTTGCTTTTTTGGATTGTTCTTGGTGTGTTAGTTTCGATTGAGGGGCTCGTCTACAAACATGAGGCATATGTGTGTAATCAAGCGTGCCTCAATAAAACTGAATACATGCCTTGCCACAGCGCGTCTTTGGTAAGGACGAGTGTAGGGAAATGAGGTTCATTCCATGTTTCGATCCTTCCCAACATCATTCTGATACGCACACCCCAGAAAAAGAGTCCTGAAAATTCGCCTGAACTGTTACAATTCTGTTGGGTAATATTCAAAAAAAAGTTCCGTAGAAATTGTTCTATTCACACAGGAGAAAAGTATAGTGGGAGGTGGACTTGTAGCCCACATATTCCCTAAAAATATTTTTAAGCCTCGGGCGGGATTTTCAGGTGCTCCTGTCGTCGCTTTTGCCTTACGGCCCCGGCAACCTAGTCCTAACCAATTACGCGCTATACCCCTAAGCCACCAAGGCACTGTTGCTGTAAGAGCATCTCCAAAATATAGCATAGATTCGAAGCCTAAATTCTTTATTTTCTACTGAATTTCAGTTTATATGGCTTGCTACATATACCTTTCATTCTTGATTTATTTGCAATGTATCCGGCTGTACAAATCGTGCGAGAATGTACTGCCACTGTCTTTGAGTTGAGTTAACATGAGTTCATCAAGTCTTCAATGAATTCATATCAGAGTCTCTCTCAAAACGATCCCTAAAAATCTCAGGCTTCAGGAATTATCCTTAATGCCCTGAAGAACTAAAACCTGGGCAGCCTCGTCTCGTGATATGTTTTTAGCCTTTGCAAAAGAATCTATTACCTTTATATCCGAGTCCTGCATGAACACAGGCTCTGCCCGATCTGCACCTGACGTGGAAATGTCCTTAACTTCTATTAAGTATCAAATGTTACTTCTACAGTCAATTATTCATTACCTGCTTATTCCAGGACCTTTTGTGAATTATCCTGAGTTTTCTGCAACTCTCCTTTACAAAAAGAAGCAAACAACTTTTGTCCTTCCTCGGTTTGTAGTATAGAATTAAGCAGCAATTCATTACCTTTTATTTCGCTTGTAGACTTCTCAATTTGTTTTGCTTCGTACTTGGTAAGAAACTCTGTCAGAGCAGTAGTGATTACATCAGAAATAGAGCTGAATTTGCCAGCTTTAACTAATGCATTTGCACCCTCTAAGAGATATTCATTTAATGCAACGGATTGAACTTTCGTCTTCCTTTTTTGAGTCATACTACCATTGTAATACAATGTCCGTTCCCTAATATGAGAGTATTTATTACATATGTATTACTATTGTAGTCAATATTATATAGTTTGCTGCCATATTACAATAGAACTACAATATGCTTACAATAAGGGGAGTAATGACTACTCCAATCATTACCGAAAAAGGAGGATAACAATGACCTCAAAATCGCAACCTGAAAAAACGACCACTCAGAAAAGTGCCCTAAGAGGTGAACAAGATGTTGAGTGAATTACCAATACACAAAGTGCCAACCAGTGATTCGCAACTCACTCTACAGCAGAACAATTGCCTTGATTTAATATCTACCTTTTGCAGGGGTGAGTACTGTGGCCTATTCCAATGATTCTGGGGTGATGGTCGAGCCATACGTAAGCCTGCTGGAAGAAATTGATCCTGAAGTCCAAAAACTACAGAGCCTGCTGAACCATCCCACCGTAAGGATGGAAATTGAAGGGATCATCACTCGGGTAATTGCAAAAGAGCACAACCTCCTCGAACGGCTGGATCTGCTGGAAGGATACCTCGGGGTAAGTGCAAAGACTCATTTTGTGGATATAGATCTGGACTGGGAAGAAATGGACGACCACGAAAGGATGATGAATCCCCAGAATAAACGAAAAACATTCATTCCACTTCCTGAGCGCCTCTCAGAGCTCGAAAAAAAGATTATTGAAGGAAACGTGCCAAGGAGTGAAAACTCCCTTCTGAGCGGCAATAAAACAGTTGTCAGGGCAAAACTGGTAATGGAGGAGTTGCAGAACACAAAGCCTAATATGGCTGGGAAGATGCTCACATCCTCAGAAATTTATCTATTTCTTAGCTCTGAATCGGTCTCCGAAGAGTGCCGTATACTCGTGAAGAGGTCCAGCAGCAGAGCCATGATTCAAACAATAATGGAGAAAGTCGTAGAGCTGTATCCTGACAATGTCAGAAAGGGCAAGAAGAGGAAGGGAAAAGGAACTTCCTTTCTGATTTTGAAGGAGGAAGATGACGGTTATTGAGGTTACAGTACTTGGTAGGTACGGTTTTCCGTACTTTGCCATGTTTAGTACGTACTTCTTCGAGGATCGGTGAGTGGAAAAATGGTGTTTTTGAGACTGAAATGACAGAAGATTAGCCCATCTGAAGGGCAAGTTGGAAAAGAGAATGAATCTCTTCTCACAATAAGTTATAGAGATTGACACGGTTAGATGAGATTGTAAAAAGCTTTCATGATATTAATTGGTAAGAAGTTTGTTTCCCATGCTTTCTTTTAGGCTTGTCCGTACGTACTCAGTACGGTAACTTGAGCCGAATTGAGAGTTATTTTTCGGTATATAGCAACCAGAACCCCCCGTCAGTATCTTGCAAAACTTTTTCTTGAATACCGTGACCCTGGTGATTTCGCTCGATACGCAAAGGATGAACAGATCGAGAAGCTGAGGAGAACATGAGTAAGCAAGCTGTCCATATTGAAATCTTGATCTAGGAAAGCAGTAAATTAAAACAGACAAAATAAAAAAAGGGGATTATTCCCCCAAATAAACTATGCTGTATTCAGGATTTGGCTCCGTGGATAAGGCGCTCTGCAATTGATAAACGATTTGGAATATTTTATGCCCACCAGGACTCACTAATAATTCATTGTCCGCTATTGTCTGAGGATGATTTATTCCATCAGCGTAGGTAGCTGGTATATCTGGACTGTACATCATTTCATCCCATTCCAACGCCCACATATTAGGATTTATGTTATAAGTAGTGTTCCCAGTGTTGTTCATTTCAATAGTTGCGATTACAAAAAAACATCCCGGGTCTGCAGTTTTGAGTTTGTTTAGAAAGGTTGTTTTCAAGACTGTTACTTTGATATCATCGTCTAAAGTATGTTCTTTTATCACTGGTTGAACCGATGTGGACGCAAGTGTTTGATTTCCTTCGCTGTTATCTACATCAGTCTGGATTTTCTCAGTACATCCAATACAAGACATTGCAAACAATATTAACAATATAATTGGGATCAATTTTGCCATGGTTTAGTTTCTCCGATTCGGTAAGAGATTAATAAACCAACTGGATTACTTAAGTCATTCTTTTTGCTTCTTACGTGGTATACATACACTATTTTCCTTTTGTTCACTTCCAGGATTTCTAAAGCTTGTCAGAACCTACTTTAAAGACCTGAGAAGTCAGATTCAAGCCCTACAATTTAACCAAATTTAAAAAGATTTTTATATAAAGTGATTTCAGATTATTACAAGTAAAGTCAGTTAACTTATCTGCAGGAAGGAAGTCCTGACATCGAGGGCATGAAGGCACAATAAACCAACCCGAAAAACAGACCGCAATCCGGAAACTCTTTTCTACTCTCTTAGGTCAGGTGCATTCATTAAGCAAAGCGAGAAGTCATGGCAAATGTACCGCTGAAAAATCGGATGTACGGATATGAATTGTCTGGAAGCGAATATCAACTTATTTTCGAGAAAGACAACATGGGTTACGTCAGGTACACTGACAAGAAGAATGGAATCTTCTGTCTTGACCCGTCTCCATTTTTGAACGATCCACGCAATGAAATCTACGTTATAAGGGACAGGAGAACATGCGAACTGCCACCAAAAGGACAGCTCATAGAAGCAACTGTCAGTGAGACTGAAAAATTTGATGAAGTTGCAAATAACGAGATCCAGTCAACGATGATTAAATATGTGTCCGGCTGGCAGTTTGTGGACCCAAACAAAATCCGAAGCAATAGGCTGTTGAACAAAGAAGAGTTTTTGGACTACATGGCAATTCCATTTGCGAAGAAAAGCAGCAAGGAAGAGAAATATTTCTGGGAACATATCGCCTTTGCTATGGGATTGTACTGTGTATCATCCCCACAGTTGTTTGATTTTGAACCCGGTGGAATTAACACCATCGTGATGGGAAAGGACATAGGACGGAGTGACTGGAATATATTCAAGCGGGTTGCCAATGTTGTGCCGAAAGAGTTCAGGAACTCAACTTATCCGAATTTTTATAAATCTCTGGAAACGCCTGAGCAGCCCTGTCCTGTGAACAGTACGGAAGTTAACTTGGCATATTTCAATATCAAGGAAGTACCTATCCATATCCCAATGCCATTGGATGTGGAATTCCGAAGCTACCTCTCGTACAAAGATGAACTAATAGATTCATTACCGCTGGCGAGAGGATTCATGCTCGATGCATTGCTTTTCCAACCTCAGATCTCAGACAAGCTTCAGAGACGGATAGACGAAGCAATGTATTTCGTTATGGAAGAGATCATTCACGCAGATGCATTGCCATACCAACAAGATATTGGTTCTGTTATACCGAAGTTAACTACTGCTTTTGCTCGCCTTGATACTCAAACAAATGTGACCCTTGAGAACTTGAATGAGGGTAAGTTTTTATGGGCAGATTTAATGACCCAGACAAAGTTTGTCGTAACAGCGACAGTCGATATTGATGAACTGTACAGACAGACTCCTTATGAGGTTCGAGTACTTGGAGAGCTTAAGGAACTCAATGAGACAGGCATGATTCTCACAATCGAAAACATCAAGAAACATACGAAGATCCCTGAGTGGGAAGTTGAAAAAGCGTTAAAGAAACTGAGTACAAGCGGGTACATATATTACAGATGTGATGGCACGATTGGAATTATCGAGTTTTAACTGAAGGGTGATAGATTGGTCTGTAATCTCCTTTGCCAATTTCTGGATGGAGAAAAGAAAAAATTGTGGAATTTGAGTCTATTTCAGAAATACCTGCAGAAGATTCCAAACGATGTTAAACATAGGCCAGAATTAATCGACTGTTTTGGAGGAGTTTATGACCGACTCTGATATTGATAAAACTAACGAAGCAATGAATTCACTTCTTCCAGATGGAGAATATAGAAAAATTTGTTTGCCTTTATTCCTTGAAGCACTCAAAAAAGCTAACTCATATGGTAGTAACAAGTGGGGTGCATATTACTATGATGAGGGTGTTCGTCTCCTAGTTGGCAATCTCATTGTTTTTACCGTTCACAAAAAAAGAATTTGGTTGGCTCTTGATAAACAATTGTTAAATGAAAGAAAGGACCTATGGAAGTTATTAGATGAAAGTGATTTATGGCACTGGGAGACTGGAGATTATTCAGAGTATAAACCGGTTCCATCAATGAATGGATACTATACTCCTTCCAATAAGGATTCAGATATTTGGCCTATAGTAAGGGATCTACATTTTAATTATTTGGAAAAACTTGCAAACAAATATACATGGTTAAACATTAAAAGCCAGCCGAAGCATTCGGATAAATTATTGGATTATTTAAAGCATGAACTTGGATTAAGAAGTATTCCTTTTCCAAATTATGGTGAAGCAGAAATCGCAGAAGAGATATCTTCTGAAGAAAGTAGTAATTTGTATGAAGGTGCAAAAAAACAAATTACAGTAAATGCTTATGAAAGGAATCCAACTGCCAGGAAAAAATGCCTCCAGAAATATGGCTTTAAATGCAGTGTGTGTGGATTCGATTTTGAAGAAGTTTATGGAGATATTGGAAGTAGATATATTCATGTTCATCATCTAAAGCCTTTAAATGAAATTAATGAAGAATATAAAGTAGATCCTATCAATGATTTAAGACCTGTATGTCCCAATTGCCATTCTATGCTGCATAAAGCTAAATTTTCAATTGAGCAGCTGAGGGAACAATTGAGAATACATGCCATCTGAATGCATAAGCAAGTGGTTCATAAATTTCCTCTTATGTAATCTCTAGCCATGTCCTAAACGCTCATTGACCACCGGATTTCATATTAACTTCAATTAACAGGACTGCATGATCTGACATTGCTTCAGATTTCTTCCCTGCGAATACATAGCTACTTGATTCGGAGATATATTCTGTAGCCATAACGTCAAAATGCCTGCTGACAAAAGCATGGTCAAGCCGCCTTCCACTACCATTTCTAATGGCCCAGTAACTTGCACCTGAGCTGGGCATTGAATGTTGCCAGCCATTGTCCCTGAGTTGGTTTATCCGATCGCCGCACTTTGCTTTTGAGTCGACAGGATCGGTGTTGAAATCGCCCATGATCACGAACGGAAGATCCACATTCTCTTCTGCGATCTTCTGAATCCAGTCCCAGCATTGGCGTTTGATTTTGGGCAGCTTGCTGTAATCGGGCATACGCAAGCCAAGAATATTGAAACCCTTCTCCGGCAGGAGAACATGAAGCACATTTGATGGGAGTGATTTATCAATATTCGTCGGAGCTAAGATATTCCCACATTCCAGTTTCGTATTTGCGGCGATGAATACTTGATTTTCTTTTAATGCCCGCTTCGACATAAAGTGATGTGTGAATCCATATGAATCAAGTTGTTCAATGAATATTTGATGTGACGAGCCAGGCACATATTCGGTAAGTACAATGACATCCGGCGTTAGTGAGGCAATTGCCTTAGCCATATGATAGGGAATTTTTTTATTGCATGTGCGATGATTGATGTTCCATGTGAGCAGTTTCATTGTTGGTTGATCCTCTTTGATTTGAAATTGGATATGCAATTTTTTCATTTCAGCTTCTATTTATGGTAGCAACGTTTTACCGTAAAATGTTGTTGTTTCTTCTATTTTCAGGGTTGTTTCTTGCAGTTTTTCATACCTGCAAAATTGATTATAGCAATGTTTTAGTATTTTGTTGCTATAATACTTGACATGGAAAATGGTCTTGTTACTGGAGACGGAACAAAAGTTCTCACGGTTGAAGAGTATGACAAATTTATACAGGCAATCCCCGAATCAAAGAGGGCCATCTTTGAGATTAACACAATAACGGGAGTAAGGTATGTAGAGCTGCAGAGGCTCTATGATAATCCTGCTTGGTATTACAAAGAGCGAAACCAGATTATTCTGCCAAAAGAGGCTCAGAAGAAGGCGAAGCAGAAGCAAATCAAGAGAACTATAGATAGACTGCCTTCAACTTTCCCTTATATCTTCAAGCAATTCTGTGAAGGGCATAGACCACCTGAAAGAAGTTCGTGGAATAGAGATTTAGCCAGATGGTCAGAGAAAGCAGGAATAGATCCAAAAGTAGGGCCAAAGACTCCTCGGAAGACCATAGAAAGCTGGATGCTAAAATCTGGAATTCCAGAAATTGAAATCTACTCTCGACAAGGGCATGATCCAATAACATCTCTTATGCATTATCAGAGTCTTTCATTCACCGAATATGAAATGCGAGATATTGAAAAGAGGCTCACTGAATGGGGAATTCTAAGAAAGTAAAATCAGACTAAACAATAACTGCAGACGCCCCCCATTCAAAAGTCACTAACTTTTTTTGCCCTATGAGTACTCCTGATTGTTTCATACAGAATTGCGATTCTTGTTTTAATCTTACTATAAAATATAGAAAATGTCAGATAGGCTCTGAAGTTGTCGAATACACTCAGCGAAATTGCAAGACTGCCTGCATTATGGGAGTAGAAACTCGCTTTGACGATAACTATTGCCTATTCGGACAGTAAGAAACTAATAAACTTAGGGATTCGGAAAAATGGGACTCCGCTTTTCCAGAAACTAGTTTATCCTTTATTAGACAAACTATTCCAATAATAATTATACTTATCAAAATTGAAAATTTTTTTATATCTTTATCATTATGTACCATTGAAATGCCAGAGATAAAATGGTGTTTAAAACTAAAAATATAAAGGAGGAAAAATGAAAGGAAATATCAAAAATATTGATCCTTCGGGACCCATAGAAGACGTGATATATAAACTATTATTACTGTATAAACAACCACTTCATTATAAGAAGATAAAAGAACTTCTTATTGAGGCGGGATATTATGAGCTAAATGGAAGAAAAGCTCCTAGAGACTATACAGGAATATTTCGTTCGCTAAGATTGGACGGAAGATTCATCCGACTCGAAAGAGGCTATTATGGTCTTAAAGAGGTTAATCTTGGATTATATCTCTCTACAGAACTCAACATAGACTGTGAAGATTCTGAAGACATAACATCTCAAGATCCTGAAATTGAAGTAAAAATGAATTCTGAAACTGAAAATACAAGAGAAATTGTGGAATTGGAGAATGAAAGTATGAATGCCGAAGAAATAATTAATCCAGAAATATTTGCGCAAGTGGGAATACTTGATGTAATCAAAGAAAATTACAGCACAGAAGAGATTAAAGAGATGATAGAAAGGGCAAGAAAAGAATATTATGGACATTTCCTACCCCAATTTATTGCTAGTGAAATGAACATAATTATGGAGAAAAATAAAGTGTAAGTAATCTTTAAAAGCCTGATAAATAGGAATATAAAGGAAAGGTAAAGTATAAAATTACAGGAGATCTTCTGGACTTTATTCAGTTGGTTAAATTAATTGCATAAAATAGGTGCAAGATCTCTAAATCGCTAATTCATTCGCAATTTCAGTTAATTAACTCAACAATCGATGTCTTAGACACTAAAAATTAAATTCACACTCTTTCTCCAATATCATGGATTAAAATCATAGAGTTTACTCATACTGTTTTCATAAAATTTCACAAACTGTTCTCATAGATCTAAAGAACTATCACAGAACACATTTCAAATGGTATTTAATGAACGTGTTGAAAGATGAGCGTCATTCCCCAACATAAATCGTGAAGACTTCGGGCTCAATGTACTCAAAAAACATATAAAGTTAAAAATTCGAAAAAATTAGTAACTAAATTGATATTGATTTTTACGAAACAGAGAAGTCTGATTACTAACGGGTGAGAAATGAAAAAAGTGATCAATGGCTAACAATTTAATAAAATTAACTCTCAGAAATTTGCCCATTGAATCTTAATTAAGATGGCAATTGATGTTGTTTTGCCTGGGCTGAATAGTTACTAAATTAATAAGAGACTAAATACAACTTAAATGGAATGAGTGTGCCATAATATTCATCTATAACTTCTTCGACAATCGCTATAAGATCATCTCTGGTATACTCATCAGTTTCTTTTATGAATTGTTTTATCTGTGTCTGGATGGCTATTACACCTTCCATTGGAAAGTCTTCTTCTTTCACAAGGAAGTATAGATCTTTTTGTTTTTCTTTTGTGTTACCTAGACAATCTTTTAGGGCGATTACAGATGGCATAATACACTCCTCATAGTTCGATTATGTCACTTTTTGTTTTTAGTATAGCGTGGTCAACGAACTCTATATATTTTATAGCAATAGAAATTGTTAAGTTTAATGCCAACATTGAACTAAGTTCAGCACTAACATTCGATAAAAATCTACTTTTATCGTAAAACAAATCGAAATCAAAATCTATATCATGCTCTTTGAAAAAATTACGCAATACCAACTTAAAATTGTTGAGATTCAATCTGAATGTAAAGGTGTATTCTAAATCAAATGGATCATCGTCCGCTTTATTTAAATATATATTAGCATATGAATCTTTGAACCGCACACACTCACCTTCAGTTGGCAATCGTAACTTTTTATTAATCAATTCTGCATGATGTTTTGTAAGATATCTAAACTGCGGTTTCCATTTATTATATATTAAACTAGGAATTTGACTATAAATATCTTCGGGAATCTCCTCAATTCGCTTTACGACTCTGCTCATCAACTTCACCTAGTATGCTCAGTACCTTCTTTTGTTCATGTACTGATATCTTATAAATATGTCTCTGGTGTTTTCTATCAAACCCCGCTATACGTATTACGTTTTTTCTAACCATCAATCCTAATGTTCTGCCGTCTACACCTACCGAACCACTCGTAAAAGTGTTGCTACTGGATACGTTTTGTAGTATTTTTTTGAACTCAATTTTGTGAACTAATACAGATGTCTTGTTCATTGTAAAATTGCAATGCCTTTGATTTCAAGCACAAAAAATATACAGCCTGTAGAACTATTTAGCAACGCTCCAAAACCCACAAACATTATAACTAAAAGTATAAAGTAATACAGAAGAATATGACCCGGTTCCCTTTACAACTGGCCCAAACCTGGCACTAAGAATGAGAGAACAGCTGCAATGTGGGCATTATTTTCCATAGTTACACCTCATAAAAATAAATAGAAAAAATGGAAGGGAGTGGTAGTTGACTCCCTTACTTCTTCATGCTCTTCAGAATAAATGCTCCAACCAGGAGAGCCCCTGTGACAATCCCAATGCTTAACAGGGTGTTCCCCTTCGGATTTGATTCTGCTTCTTCAGTTTCACTACCTTCCTGGATATCTCCAACAGCCCGGTTCTCAGCAGTGATTTTCTCATCTTCTTCTTGGACCCGCTGTGTAGATTTCCCGATGATTACAAATGAAGAAAAGCCTTTGACATCTGCTGTAAAGTACAGGAATTCTTCATCCTCACTAACCTGAGTAGTCTGAAGCTTTACCCATTCTTTATCATATTCATACAGGCTAACGGAAGTTATGTCATTCTCCTGCATCCATGACTTGTCCACCCTGAAACTCACCGAAGCGTTCAGAATGTTATCTGAGCTGCCATATCCGGCATTACCAACCCATACGTTGAAAGACTTGTAGACAAGCCCTTCAGGAAGGTCCGGAACAATAGTAGACTTCTCTTTCAGGTCCTCTGTGATTGCCGTCGTCTTGCCCATCGTTTTCTTAGAAGTGAAGCTGATAGACTCTACAGTCGTTACATGATTCGTGAAGTTGAATGTCACCGGCTTGTCGTTCTGGATGAAGACTTTACTTGTGTCTTTCACCTGGACATTACTGGCAGGCTCAGGAGAACCGCCACCGCCTCCAGATGATCCAGAACTGCTACTGTGAGAGCTACCACCTGAACTACTTCCAGTATCTTCTACTGGAGTTTCTATTGGAGTTTCTACTGGAGTGGGATTCGAGACAGGTTCTGTAGGCTCAGAGACAGGCACCGTGGGTTCCACCGGGTCATCTACAGGCGTGGCATTGTTTGCAGGTGGCTGATCTTTTGTATTTATTATTTTACTGTTTGTAAGTTCTACTGTTGCCATGTCATCTTCGGCGCGTGAAACAATTTCACCGCAGTCTATGAATGTGTTATCACGCCCAGATATGGCTACAAATTCTCCAACCCCTATACCTGATTTACAATTTATGAATATAGTGTTTATAATATCGATTGTACCAACCATACCAGATACAACGCCACAATTTTGATTAATTATTTTACAATTTTCAACCGTGACACTATAAGCATCGAAACCATAAATTGCATATGCGTCATCACCAACACCTTTTATTGTAATACCTTTAAAAGTTATAGGCCCAGATTCATGTTCTATGAAAAATGTGAAACCATATACTTCAGTGACTTGAATTATAACATCATCTGGATTTCCAGTCGAAGACTTTATTGTAATATCGTACAAATCACTGTTGATAGTAACATTCTGATTGTACGTGCCAGGCTCCAAGATAATCACAGAACCATTACCACCACTGTTCACAGCAGCCTGGATAGACTCACCATTATGAACGATTATCTCAGCGGCGGCTCCTACTCCAACACTTGATATTAATATTAATAATGTTGATAGAACTACAACAAATCGTGTATCCATATCGTATCCCTCCAAAATAAGTCAGATAAGGACAGCTCAAACGTGAGTCGTCTTATTCTGATAGTGCTCAACTATCGTGTCGATGTGCTCGATTGTATCCATCGCAGAGCCTACTAAACAATCTCCGTCAGAATCGCATGCCCAAATCGGTACGATTTATTAATATGGGCTTGGCATCAATGGGGCAGTCAAACACTAATTTCAAGATCTTTGATGTATATATTGAAGATTATTATAAAAATGGGCAATCTTATTTAATTTTATCTAATTGGATTTATTATATTAACCAGTTTATATATATAATCGAATGCTCAAAAATACTTATTGGACCTAAAAATGTGTGGCTTACAATGCTTGGATTATATGTAAATCAGGTATGCTTGATTTAAAAACAAGTTTACTTGTCACACGTGGTTAGTATTTCCCGATTAATATAGGGTATCATGCCTGCCAAGGATAGACCCCTCCGAACTTGAAAACCGAAAATAATTCCACGGTCATCCTGGAGATTTCACGCAAAAAGAAGTGAGTCGGTATTGGGAAGGCCCTGGGAACTGACGAACATATTATTAATATTCTTAGAGAAATAATTAAGTAGCTTAATAAAAGTGTATAACATAATCATTTCATGATAAGGGCTGTCAAGCTTGTTTTTATCCTACTGTAAAAGATAGAAAATGTCAAGAAGGCCCTGCAAGCAACAACATGACTACATGCCATTAATGCGAAGCAGTCTCGCATGTCCAGATGCGATTCTTCTTGGAAGAAGCACTGGTAGCAGATATAGAATTTAACATGAACACACATCATGTCTGCTAACATGCTTAGATATTTGTGTGTTGCCAGCGCCTCCTTAGCCTTTAAATGAACATGTGTCTGACATGCATCTGACCTGCAAGCAGGCAACAACCTGTAAACAGGTAACATGGCATGTAGAATGTCCAGATACGATTTTATTGCCTCTACAATAATAAGGAAAAAATCTGTATACTGGCATCCTGGAAAGTTCGTGTGGAAAATCCGTGTGGTTATGTTGAGGTGGGTTCTGTGGGTTTCAAGGGCATCCTCAAAAATATCTTTGTAATTTTCCTGTGGTAAACAATTACAACCTTAATAGAATTGCATATCGAATCATCATTTCATGATAACAAATGATATGCATGAAGGACACAGCACCTTATATAATGTTTTTATAGAATTCTATGTCTGACTGTCTAAGCAAATATACACTTCTCTAAAAAATAAAATAATAAATAATATAATAGAGTGTAAGATTGCCTAGACAGACGGACAGAGCGATTACTTGTTTTAACTTATGATTGAAACATCAACCCAATAATAATCTCTTTTGCCGTTCTCATTTACAGTAGGGTCTCTACCAGTTTTAATTCCCCTATCCCCAAGCTGTTCTCCGAACTTGCTATTTGAAGCCGGGTTTACACCAGGTGGACACCACTCGATGTATTTCTGATGCATTTCCTTTTTGTACACCGTTCCACCTGTACCCATCTCAACGTATTCCTCAAGAAAAGCCGAAACACTGTCACTGTTTACCATGTATGTTCTCTTGATTTCTTCGACAGTCCTGCCGTCTGAGAACTCACCCTTAGCTAACAGCTCTTTTAATGACTTCATAGCCTCGTTAAGGAACCCTGAAAGTTCCTCATCTGCAGTTAGCTTCTCCAACAGATTTTCATCCGCATTTTCCCCTTTGAATTTATTTGGAAATGTTATAAGGATCCATCTGTTAAAGAATGCATTGTCATTTTTGTCCTTTGGCCCAGGTAGTTTATTAGCCGCAAAGATTAATCTGGCAGTATTTGCAAAGTCAAATGCAGTTTGAAACTTTCTTTCCCCACGAATTTTATCTCCGCCGGTAAGAGCCTTAAATATGTTTGTTTGATATAGTTTGGAGTCACCTATATCTGAAGCTATATTCAATAGTTTTCCGTACAAGTTGGCAGTTGAGTTCTTGTTATTAGTTAGATCCTGTAGACTTTCTGAAGAAGCATTCTCTTCTCCTATAAACGTTCTTAGGAATTCTAAATATACTGTCTTTCCATTATCTCCAGTACCCAAGAGCATGAAAGATTTTTTCATTTTGTTTTCTGGAATTAATGCATATCCAGCAAACTCCAGCAGTGCTTTTCGGTCCATTTCGGATACGACTTCAGACAGGAATTTATCGATCAGAGGGCAATGTGCATTAGGGTCATAATTTACTGGAACCTGTACAGTTGACAGGAACTTTGGAGTATGTGACCTGAATTCTCCAGTTTTTAAGTCATACAATCCATTTTTGAGATTGATGACTCTTGTTTCCCTGTTTAGATCTTCTCGGCTTTTTATGACATGTCTATCGTTTTTGATGTAGTTTACGACCTCATTTAAGCGGTATGTGGTTGCCTTGTCTTTCAGCTTTTCCTGAGCAAGCTGCCTTATGCAGTATTCTCCGCCTTCTTTGTAAACTCCATTATCGTAAACGTAGATTTCCTTTGTGTCACTCAATGTGACAACTGAAAGTTTCCTCAAGATCTCTTGGGCAAGACGCATAGGGACAAATGTGTTCCCATCGAAGTATTTTTTCTTTGGATCTTCTTGTTCCTGCGCCAATTGTTGTGCAACTCTTTCTTGAACCAATTTTTCGAGAAGTTCCGGAGGCACAACACTATTGATGGGATCATTGGACTGTTTAAGCATATGCATTTCTACAGGTGTTTCATCTGCGTTAGCAGAGGACGATTCAAAGTCGAAAAGATTTTCGACACTATTTGTTGTAATACCGTTTTTCATTCTAATACATCCGTTTTTCAGAAATTACACCGTATCCCACTTCCAAAATTCAAAGTATAAACTAAACTAAGGCGTAATTTCTATGTTTTTAAAGGAAATAGATATACACGATTTTATAAAATATGAAATCAACACATTTCCCACCATTGTAAAGAACAAGATCCCTTCCACAATGATAGTCTGAACTAAAGATACAGGATTACATCTCCAGAACAGATTTTTAGCAAGAGCCCAAAATAACAGCTCCGCTATAACTTTTCATACACCTAATCACAGATTCGCCACAGCAAAAGCTACCGATTCTCAACATATAAAAAAATTACAACACCCACGGGTATGCTCCGTAGTCTTCGAAATAATAGATGCACTGACCCAATAAAGAGATTAGAGTACTGCAAATCGGAGAACGAGGAAAGAGAAGAAATCACTCTAAGGCACTTATTTTGAAAAATAGAAGCTATATGCTCCTAAAATCAGAAATAGACCAAAATTCTTTCACATAGCTGATCAGAATTATTTCGTTCATTTTACACAGGAAAAAGCTACGCTAAGCCATTTTTATTTAGTGTTATTACCTGCGAATAGATAAACGCAATGCTAGGTAATTTTATTGCGTATTATAGATAAAAGAAAAGCTCTTTCACCCTAATCTTACTGGTTCTTAACGCTCGTCTCGAACGCTGGTAAGACCGCTGATAACACCAGTGATAACACCAGTGGTGACTTGTGAACACCGATAAATCATGAACGTCAATAGAATATGTATAATAACGTTATTCTATATAAATATTTCTATTTATAGAAAAGCTCCGCTAGATCCTAACATGTTTAGGTCTAAAATGGCTTTTGAACTATATATAAGTTTACATCAGAGCACAGATGGTGATGTAATTTTTCTGATAATCAGGGATTTGGATGGGATCAAACTCAACTCACAGCCCCTCCATATAAAAAAACGAACACGGCTTCAAAAGCACAGCTTCAATTATTGACTCATATGCAGAGTTCTTGATAAAAAAGTTAAATTGAAGGAAGCTATGGTGGAACGTTCCTATGAGTCATGACCTTACGTTAATTACCCAGCAATTCCGCGATCTCCACTTCAATACGTTGCCTTCAAACGAGAGCCAAAGTCATGTCCGAGTGTGGTAATTACATCACCGTCAAGGGATTGACTATGGAACGTATCCGCATTGCAGGGCCCCTCGACGTACTCTGACCCACCCTTAATTATCAGGGCATCTGAAGGCATGAGACAATTCACTCATCTGATCACATCTCGAAGGTTATAAAATGACCTTCGAAAATAAAGGGGAAGATTAGTTGGTCTTCCCTGTGATCATGCCGTCTTCTGCAATGGATTCTGCAAGCCTCTGTGCACGTTCTTCGTTGATACCATCAAGTGATGCGAGATTCATCAGGAGGGTTACTGCAAATTCAATGGGTATGGGTCCACTTTTGACTGCCTTACCCATCAGCATGGCGAGTGCAGCCTTCTCAGCTGGTTCAACTTCGAGATCCAGCTCACCAACCTTCTTGAATGTGTATGTGGTGCCTGCAGTCTCGATATTTTCAACCCTGGTAATTCCAGTAATCACCTGGTTCTCTTCCAGACCCATTGAAGCAAGCTTCTGAGAGTACAGGTCAAGGTTCTTCTGGGCTCCAAATGGAATCGTGAGAGTGTATTCTTTCTCAGGATCTTCGTGTTCAAAGGTCAGAGTGTACTGAGACTTACATTTAATCTTCTCGCCAGTAGTTGTGTCGGTGAATCCCCATTTGTAATCACATTCGGCACATTCACGCTCTTCCTTGTAGCCAGATTCAACAGTCCTGCCTATTACTCCATCCCAGGACCTGCAGCCAGTCTTCTTTGTAAGGAATAGCTGCCTGGACGGATGAGGTAATGAGCACTTCCCACAGCAAGAGGTGCTCTACCTTGAATAAAGTCTCATACGCTTTCTGTCATACCTTCCTTAACAAAGTATTACGACCCGAGCAGCTCTGCAATCTTCGCTTCAACCAGCTTGCCGATTTTAGATTCCATTATTGAGGACAGATCGAGTTTTGCACTTTCTGTTTCCTGTTGAATGTTTACTACAGCAGTGTCTTTCTCGGCAACTCCGTTTGCTTTCAAAATAGCATCATCAATGTCACGCCCTGATAGATGGACATAAATGCTGGGCATATCAGACCCCTGAACCCAACCAAAGTATGCATTCATCTGAGCTTCTGTCAAATAGTTTGCCATATATGTGCAGCGAGAGTGTCGGAAAAGATGCGGATGAATTTTTTTGTTAATTCCTGCTTTCTCCGAGATCTTATTCAACCTCATTCGAATCGCATCATATCTCATCGGCTCCAGAACCTCCCTTTTTTTGGCAAAGTTAAACCAAAGGGGAGCTTCAGGATCATTTCTACCTGGATGATCTTCAAGCCAATCTTTAAGAAAATCAACACTCCATACAGCTCTTACACGCCGAGGTCCTGTCTTTCCATCAACACTAAATACCGCACCCAGGTCATCAAACTTCAGATGTTTTATTCGTAAATTGCCGATTTCCCCTACTCTAGCTCCAATGTCCCATAAAAGCGCAATTATTGCTTTATCCCGCTTGTTAGTTGCCGCGTCAATCATCAGCTTAACTTCATCTTCCGTCAGCATCTCTTCGGGAAGCTTGCGGTTCTTGTCTTTAAGGGATGTGTTGATCCATTTTACTAGTGATGGCTCTTCACCATCATTCAACCATCTGTAAAACTTTTTCAGCACTACTTTGTAGTCATGTTTGGTCCATTGGCTGAAGTCAGATCTTTCAAGACTCGAGACATATCCTCTTATATCCCTCTCGGTTGCATCCTCAAAATCAACTTGAAGGGACAATGCGATGTATTTCAAGGTTGTTATGTACTTAAGGATCCTATGTTCTCCCAAGCCTTCAGAAAAACAGTAATCGATGAAATCCACAATTAGTTCTTTATTCTTTTCAGAAATAGAAAAATCTTTAACAGACTTCAAGCGTGAAGAAACATTTAGTTTATATATACCTACTGTCACCAAGATACCTCACAGCGAAAGTAGGCTTTGAACCCGTCTATATATCGGAGAACTTAAAAAAGAAAAAAGCCTCGGGCGGGATTTGAACCCGCGACCTCGTCCTTACCAAGGACGCGCTATACCCCTAAGCCACCAAGGCACTGTTGCTGTAAGAGCATCTCCAAAATATCACACCAGAGATATAAAGGTTTCGACTGATCAGGTTGCAGACAGGGAAAAAGCCCCTGACTGTCTGAAGATCTAAACATCTATTTTGGAAAATCTGGAGAACTTTCCTGTAAAAATACCCGCGCCTTAGCATTTGTTTTCCGGTATTGCAGGTTTTTAAAGGTTCCAGCGCTCATCGATGGGGAAGCGTTCATTGATCCACATCAGGACATAGTTGTTATGGACGATTTTATAGGAGCGGGAAAGGACTGGAATGCCGTCAAAAGTGGTTTCTTCTTCCAGGACTTCGAGTTCTCCCATGTCGCGCCTGGTCTCGAGGTTGTGGCTGCGCAGGATCCTGCCTATGGGGATGTCTGCGCGCATTAGCTGTTCCTTCATAGTTGCAGGCATGCGTTCCAGAGGAGAGAGTGACCTTGCCTGGACGAATACCGTATCCCCTGCATAGAGCCGGACTGTCCTGTTATTTACCTCACTGCCCTCTTCCACACCAAGAAATGCAGCCATTTCCTTATCGGCTTTGATTATGTGCTGGGACTCGGTTTTTACATTAACCGGTTTTCGGGTCATGATCTCGAGGAGAAAGGTTACGGAACCATCGGTCCCACAGCAGACCCGAAGGCAGGTGGGAATTTCGAGGCATTTCAGTTTATCAAGGAAATCTACTTCCAGAATGATACCTCCAGGTAAGGGCTGCCTGATGTTATTGATAATTTGAAATAAGAATGAGAGGTAAGGAGTTTATTCCTCTCCGACTTCTTTTTTTGCATTTTTCAACCGCTCTTTTGCCGTGTATCCGGTAGCCTTTAAGAGAAACTCCCGGTAGGCTTTGTTAGTCTGCAGGATCGTTTCATCATCTTTGATAGTAACATCGGAAACAGTGTCCACAAAGAGCATTTTGTTTTCTATCCAGACCGTTATCTTTGACATTGCTCCATAGGAAGTTTCAATATGGTCCCCGTTCCGGGAGATCTCAGTCGGGAAGCATTCCTGCATTGCCGAGTAGATTCTATCAATTTCAGGTTTAAAACCGCGCTTTAATTTATACTGCTGCATTGCTTATCCTCTTATAAGATATTTTCATTTCAGATAAAGTTTGCTTAGAATCGTTTTGTCTGGAACCCGCATTGGTAATCCGAAGCAGTCAAAATATAGGGTCCCGAGAGGTGGATTTCTCCCCCATAATTGATCTTCATGTATTTTTGCTTCAGGTATATCCGCTAATTATCTATCTAATAACGCTGGTTTTCTGTTTATTGCCATTGATTCCAGGCTATATTAACACTTTCTATTTATTTGAATATTAGTTTAATCATTATCAAATTAATTATAATTATGTATTTGCCCTACTCTAATATTGAACTAAAAAATCACAGGGGAAACCGGATATGGTAATGCTTCCTGCAAATGTAAAAGAAGCGCTTGAAAATCAGCAGGATGCCTCCCTGTAACCACAGACAAAAACGGTGTTTCAAACGTATGCTTGATGGGTTTTGTGAAAGTAAGAAACGACGAGACCCTTATCATGGCAAACGTTTTCTGGAAAAAGACCAAAGCAAACCTGAACGATAACCCGAAAGCTGCCCTCAGCACTTACATACTTTCGATGAAAGCCTGCCAGATGAAAGGAAATGTAGAACTGATCAGTAAGGTCTTCTAATGAATGGGGTTACCGACTGGTCGCTTCCAAGATGGCAAATCTCAAACCAAAAGGTGCAGCCCTTCTCCATGCAGAGGAGATATACAGTGTTTCCCCCGGCCCGAGTGCAGGGGAAAGAATCTCATAAAAATTTCATAAGAATTTTTTCCGAATTTTTCATTTCTACTGTGTTCCGGCACAGCTCACTTTTTTCCCGAATCATTTTATCGGTAATGTGAACATGAATGTGCTGCCTTTTCCCACTTCGCTCTCTATCCCGATTTTCCCGCCATGCAGTTCCACAAGTTTCTGGACAATGGTAAGTCCAAGTCCGCTTCCCTGATACGTGCGTGCCTCCTCGGTGTCTATCTGGCTGAAAGGCTTAAATAGCTTCTTCTGGTCCTCCTGCGAGATCCCAACACCACTATCCCTTACAGAGATTTCTGCAAAGTCTCCGCCAATCTGGGCCCCGATGGTCACTGAGCCTTCACAAGGCGTGAACTTGATTGCGTTGCTTGTAAGGTTGTAGAGGACCTCTTTGAATTTTTCTCTGTCTGCATGGAGAACCCGGAGCTGGGGGTCGAGATCTTTCTCAAGGCGGATATTCTTTTTTGATGCCAGAGGAAGGAGTGTTGTCACGACCTCACAAATCGATTCCGGTACCGATATCTCTGTGTATCGCAGCTCCATCTTTCCTGCTTCGATCTTCGAAAGGTCAAGGATATCATTGATTAGAGACAGCTGGTGTTTTCCGTTCATGGAAATATTGCCAACATACTTTCTTTGCTTCTCATTCAGCGGCCCGATCACCTGCTCAAGCAAAAAATCCGAATACCCAATAATAGAGTTCAGAGGTGTCCTCAATTCATGGCTCACGTTGGCCAGAAACTTAGACTTGGTGTTGTTTGCCTCTTCAGCGGCCAGTTTGGCTCGAACCATCATCTCTTCTGCCCGCATCTGATCTGTTACATCGATCCCCAGGCCTCCGTACACTGTTGCTCCTTCGTCCTGATTGATAGGAAACCTTATGGTGCGGTAGAAAAGTTCGTTTCCTTCCGGATCTACAAGAGCTTCTGTCTTTGTGCTGCTGTCTTTTTCTTCAGCTCTCGCATCTCTGATCCACTCCTCTATCCGGAAGTATTCTTTCAGATAATTATTTGAATTCAGATAATTATTTGAATATACAACAAGTCCTGCGTCATCTTTTATGAATGCAGCAGCAGGTAAATTATCCATAAATGTGGCAAATTGTTTTTTGCTCTGCTGTAGTTTTTTGGAGTATTTTTTTAGTTCTTTATTCGTCTGCTCCAGTTCTTCAGCATATCTCTGTAGTTCTTTCCTGCTTTTTTCGGAAGCTTCGATCCATTCTCTGAAGGCAAGGCCATAGGCCATCATCATTTCCATCAGAGGGGTTGAAAGATAACGTGCGGATTCGATGAGTTTCGCGTCTGGATACGTTTCTGCAAGGCGAGCTATTGCTTCCTCATGGATCTCTGCGAGATCCTCAGGAGGTATGTTTTCTCGGACCAGCTCTCTACCGAGTTTCTCTATTTCAAAAAGGTATTTTTCATCAGGGTCATCAAAATAATTTTTTAGAAGAATGTGGTATCGGTGTTTGAATTTTTGCAGTGGCATAGGGTAAATCACTCATTATATCTGTTATAGATTAGAATTGTAGCATCGTCTGTTTCTTTTGCATGATCCCTAAGTATTTGATTTGCCAGTTTTTGCACATCCCTGCAGAGGAACTCGTCATAACCGGAAATATCAAGACGTTCTGAGATGCCGTCAGTCCACATGAGCACAAGGTCACCATCAGCCAGGTCTACAGTATTTGTATTTAATTTCCTGTACCCACCCCCAACGATACCCCAATCACTGCTCAAATTCATTTTTTTTCTACCCCTTATTACTACATTGATATTTCCTATTCCCCCATGAGTCAATGTAGAATTGTTTTTATCAACAATGACTATGCTCATTGCCGTTCCTCTGGTATGTTTTATCTCCCGGTCACACTTTTCAAATATATGGTGCAGTGGTTCACAGAGGTTACGAGATATACAGTCTATAGCTGCTTTTGCAGCTGTTTCAGCCTCTATTCCATGCCCGAGGCCATCAACCATGCATAGTGTGATACTATCCTCGTTTTCCCACCACCTACACTGATCTCCACAATGTGGGTCGTTGAATAAAGAATGAGTTGCAGTACCTATGTTCATGTGTTCCATTCTCTTTTCCAGGTCCTCTGATTCCACCTTAAATGGCCGTTCTCTTTTCCCAACTCTTTGACGGTTTATCCTGGTTCCGGACTTTACCTTCTGCAGGATTCAGGTGCTAATATCTTCACAGCGCCCGGTTCAACAAATTAAATGGTTCCCCCATTTCGAGGATGAATTTTTTATGTTAGGATTTTTGCGTCACATCAAATTATTTCCGGGCCCTTTTGATCTCCAGGGTAATTTTTGTATATCCTGGCTCTGATGCTATGTCAAAATTGTTTACAAGCCGTCTGGCTCCCGGAAGCCCTGCCCCCAGTCCATTTCCCGTAGTGAACCCGTCTTCCATTGCCTGCTCAATATCCCCAATTCCGGGGCCGTTGTCTTCTACAACTACTTTAATACCCATTTCCCTTTCATCCTGTTCTTCACAAATGGAACAGCTTCCTTCTCCTGCATATTTCAGGACATTCCTGGCCAGTTCTGAAATGGCCGTGGCCATACGTGTCTGATCTGCCGAACCAAACCCCAATTCCTTCATGATCTCCTTTGCTGTCTGCCTTGCGAACAGGAGATCACTCTCGGTTTTAATCGGTATCTTCTTATTCATTGCTTATTCCCTCTCAGGTTATCCCCCATCATTAATCTGGTATTTCCCATAATTTACCCATACCAGGATTCTGCCTGCAATTTCCCACTCCTCTTATTATCCTGTTGCTGTGGCACAGGTAAGTATGGAAAATACATCTCCACAGGTAAGAATTTATACAATTTTTAATTCTTCAATTGTTTAATGAGGTCTGATTCCCTTTTGTGGAAATGAGTATTTTGTCAATCCCCTTGCCGAGGTTAAGTGCTGTCTGCACACCTATCAGTTCGCGCCCCATTTCAACAAGGGTCAGAGCAACCATAGGCTGCATGCCGCAGAGTACCACTTTCGCCCCCATAATTTGCGCCATATTTGCCGTTTCATTGATAACTCTCGCCATAAATGAATCGACAATCTCCATACCTGTTATATCAATCAGGACTCCTATAGCTTCGGTTTTTTCAAGCATGTTCAGCAACTGGGCCTGATATTCAAGTACCTCTTTGTCTGTAAGGTCTCCCGGTATCGATGACAGCAAAACGTTCTTCACTTTCAATATCGGAATCATTTTTTCATTACCTCTCACAGGAGACTACTTTCTTTCCCATTATACCGAAGGCTTTTGAGATCCCTGCTTTCAGTGAACCGCAGGTCGTGATATTGCTCAGGTCTATTCCGAGTGTGACCAGGGTCTGTGAGACTTCAGGGCTGAAACCAGTTAGAATCGTCTTTGCCCCGAGCATTTTTGCTGCATTTACTGCCTTGATGATATGCATTGCAACTGCAGTGTCTACTACTGGCACTCCTGTGAGGTCCAGGATCGCCAATTCTGCTTCATTTTCCACAATTGAATTTAGCAGGTTTTCTATAATCTGCTGTGCACGTGCTGTATCGATGGCTCCTACCAGAGGCAGCAACAGGATCCCATCCCATATTTTGATCACAGGGGTTGCAAGCTCCAGAATCGTCCGGGTCTGTACACGAAGGTCATTTTCCAGCTTCACTCTGTTAGTAATATCCGCAATATATTCGAGCCCTCCAACAATGTTTCCTTCCTCGTCTTTTAAGGGCATAGCCGTTATCTCTACGTTGATTGTTTCTCTCTGACACGGAATTTCATAATGGCCTGCATATTTTTTGCCGCTGTCCATTGCTTGCTTGATCCCACACTTAGCTACACTGCAGCACTTTGCTTCAAGGACTTCATAGCATTTTTTTCCTTTGACTTCTCTCAATTCTTTTTTATGCCAGTCACAACCCGCCGGGTTGATAAACAAAATATTAAAGTCCTTATCTACAGCTATTACAGGAATCGGGATTGATTCCAGAAGAGCATGTTCCAGGTCTCGTGCCTCTATGTTGGATTTATTTGCAGTGTTCATTTTTCATCCTCTATTGCCGGATTTTATTACCTTTAAAAGCAATGTTTCATGGCCTTTTTTATTTAAAATGAGATTAAAACCAATTATTGGAGGTCTTCAATTTTTGCTGTATTAAATTTAAATCTCTTACCATTATATTATATACTTTTATTTTCTATTTAATATATTGGTCAGTATTGTACTTAAATTTTTTTATACACTGAGTTGCTATACTTCATGCTTTAATTTAATATTAAAGATACTCTTCTATTACAATGGAGGAAAATTAGATTCTGAATCAGGTTTTCAAAGGAGTAGGGGGTACTCTAAATTTGGGAAACAACATAAATATGATCATACTTATCAGTAATTTACTGAATTGTACACAAAATTCGGATGGGCAAACAAACTTATATCCCATAATCCTAACAAAAAGAGGAAGGTGACCCCTGGATGCACAAAACACTCAACCTTGAAGATTTAATCGCCAAAAAGAATAAAGAGAATGTAGAGAAAGATGCCGATCTGGAGTATGAAGAGCTCTACGATCTGATTATCCCCCCTGGAACGGTTGTGTCCATCATCTACGATATCGTGGAAGAATTTGGTCTTGAACCCGTAACGCGGAAGATGCCTGTTGGTATTGTAAACAGTGAGGAAAGGGAAATTCTTGTCCTTCGTGGCCCTCTTGAAAAGGTTCAGGCCGCAGAAGAATTTCTCTATAATGAAATGAAGGCCTGGGTCGAAGATAAGTAAACCTGCACAGGCCCGGTCAAACGGGGGTAAAAAATAGAAACAGGTGCTGGATAAGTAAAATAACAACTTTTCAGCAAACTAATATTTTTTCTTTGAAACAAGTACAAGACATGCAGAAGGGTTCCGATTATTCGGAACCGATGCCTGTAATACTGTCTTTTGAAAAGTCAAAAACAGTTACCCTGCCTGTGTTATCGTATATATCGAGTTTTGAGCCTTCTTCGATTTTTCCTATAACTGCAGCTGTGAGCCCTGCATTTTCAAACACATTTACGCATTCTTCTGCTTTTTTCGGGTCTGCAGTAAATACATAGCCTGTTCCAGGATGCACTTTCAGCCACTGTTCAAAGTCCACATCCTCCGGTCTGGGGACTTTTTCCAGATCCACTGAGGCTCCCACCTTGCTTGTCTCACAAAGCATTCCAAGCGTTCCTATTAGCCCTGGATTGCTTATGTCCTTGCCAGCTGTTGCAAGTTTTCTCTTTGCTATTTCCTGGGTTACGAGATAGCTTTCCCTTACCACTGAAGGCTCTTTGAAAGAAGTCGTATCCCAGCTGTAAGGGGAATTTGGGCCGATTTTTCCGTCCATATCATAGGCTGCAATTACCAGATCTCCAGGGTTTGCAGTATCACTCCTGATTACGCAGTCTCTTTTGACAATCCCTATAATAGCAACGGAAAGGGAATTGTACCGTGTATCGGGATGTACATGCCCTCCTACCACAGGAACTCCGAATTTCCTGACTCCCTCAGCCAGCCCTTCCATCAGTTCCCTGCAGGCATCCGAAGAATTTGCAGAGGCGATATCCACCATGGCAAGGGGTTTTCCACCCATCGCTGCAATGTCATTTATATTTACGACCACAGCCCCGTAACCTGCCCACCAGGGGCTCGCATCTAGCAGCCGCCCCCAGATGCCATCCGCTGCAAAGAGGATAACGTCATCTCCTCCAATATCGATCACTGCAGCATCATCCCCGAAATCAACGATAGCGTCCCCATATTCCGGGCGGACGGCTTCGAAGATGGAAACTATATCCTCTATCTGTTTTTTTCGGGTAACTCCTTCGAAATTCTTTATCCCTTCTGCTAGCTCTTCCAGATTCAATCAAAGGCTTCCTGTTTGTTTTTTAATTGTATCAATGATAGTTTCAAAAATTAATAATAAGCTAATGATAAGCTAATGATAAGCTAATGATAAGCTAATGATAAGCTAATGATAAGCTAATGATAAGCTAATGATAAGCTAATGATAAGCTAATGGTAATCAATGCCACATTTATAAGCTTGCCCTCTCCATTTTCCTCATAGCCAGGCAATGCGATGTATTATGGTCAGTAAATAATTCAGGTTATCCTTTATCTGTTTTTTCTTTGTACCGGAGAATGGAAGCGAAAGCTTTTTATTAAATTATTATATCCTAATATGTCAACCTAATATAATTCAAACGTTATAATAGTCCCGAATTGATGAAATAAGGAGTGAAAAACATGGTAGCTAAAATCGATGCAGATGCCTGCACAGGCTGTGGAAGCTGTATAGATGAATGCCCTGCAGCTGCAATCTCCCTAAGTGACGATGATATTGCAGTTGTAGACGAAGATGAATGTCTTGACTGCGGTGCATGTGAAGATGCCTGCTCGAATGGGGCAATCACCATCGAGTAATGCTTTCAAAATAAGTTTGAGAAGCGGAGTTCTTGAACTCCGCCTTTTAGGCTCCCGGTTTCAGAGCTTTTTAACCCGGGACTGAATATTCTCGAGTTTTTCAGGCTTCTTCTTTTCCGTTCTTTTCCAGAATTTCTCTTGCTTTTTCCATATCTTCTTTTGTCTGGATTTTTATAACCTTTCTGCGCTCTTCGCTCATCTGCGACATGTCCTGGGCAAGGAGTCCGTAAGCATCGGCTCTGCACTGCCTGCAGTGGCGCATCTGCATAACGTAAGGCTCGCAGGCTTCCTGAACGGCTTTCCTTTCTTCGGCTGTAGGGGGCTCAATGTCTGCAAAGGCTCCCTGGTTGATCAGGGGCATGACGTTCATAATGTAAACCCCGAGTTCATTGAGTTTTCTGGCAATCTCAACTACGTGTTTGTCATTGATGCCAGGGGTGAGCACGGTGTTGACCTTGACAACAATTCCTGCATCAACAGCTGCTTTTATTCCCTGAAGCTGGTTTTTAATCTGGATCTCTGCAGCTTCAACTCCCCTGTAGACTTCACCGTGGTAAACTATATGATTCACTATCTTTGCCTGGATTTCGGGGTCGATTGCATTTACCGTAACCGTTAGTGTGGAAACTCCCACACGCAACATGTCCTGCAGTTTTTCGGGAAGCAGGAGTCCATTTGTGCTCATGCAGAGGGTTACTTCAGGGAACTCTTTTCTTATAAGTTCAAAGGTCTCAAAGGTCGCATCATTAGCCAGAGGGTCGCCCGGCCCTGCAATTGCAACTACCTTGATGAATGGATATTCTGCCAGGATCTGCTTTGTCTTTTCAAGGGCTTCCTCCGGAGTCAGGACCTTACTAGTAACCCCGGGCCGGCTCTCGTTTACGCAGTCGAATTCTCGGACGCAGAAGTTGCACTGGATATTGCACTTCGGGGCCACAGCCAGGTGAATTCTCCCGTATTTATGCTGAGCTTTCTTGTCGTAACAGGGGTGCTCGGCAATCTTTCTCAGGAGCTCCTCCCCAAGTATGGGACCGTTATTGGGCTCTTCTATAGATTGGTTTTTTTCTGGCAAATTATTCTCCTCCGTTCGGAATTTAAAAGTGAAGTAGATCTCATTAAAGGGAAATTTTTGAATGTCTAAAGCACCTATGATACAGACCCTTGATATACATTTTGGAATCATTTAGGAATATCTGTGAAACTTTTTTGTAATTTCTATTACACTATTTTAAAACTATTGTGGAGTCCGTGGTAAGTTATTTCACCTTTTCAGTCCGAAAAATTGTCCATCTCGCACCACTTACCTTCTCCTTCCCAGACTCTTACTAGAAGGGAAAAGCCGAACCTTTCCAGAAGGCGGGAATGGATCTGCTGGCAGAGATGTTCGGAACTGGGAAATTCTATGAGGTCGTTTAACAGGGTATGGTCATATTCCTGAAGGGTTTCCTTGATGCCTTTTTTCAGGTCATAAAAATCAATTACCATCCCGTTATCCCTTACTTCTCCTTCTACCACTACCTCTATTTTGTATGTATGGCCATGTACTCGTCCGCATTTCCCGTGTCCTGGGAGGTAATGGGCGCTGTCGATATAATCAATAATTCCCAATCTCATATTTGTCATTTTATTCACCCCTTTTTGATTTAACTGCTCTTGCCATTTAATCGCTTGCTGTCTATTGTTTCTTATTTTACGTTTTGACTGTTATTTTACGCTTTATCTGATCCTCTTTTGTGGTTATAAGCACCCCCACATCCTGTGGGTCTGGGGAATGATGCGCGTATCGGTCAGTTCAAGCAGGGTTTTCTGCAGTTCTATAATGGCCTGCACAGATGCCTGTGTAAACCCTGGTGTCCTTACTGCACTGCCAATTGGCGTTTCGGGCTGGAGTATTATACAGGATACATAGGGGGCTATTGCTTCTGCAGCCAGAAACACAGTTTCGGGTTTTGTGTTCCTGCCTACAACAATCTTGCAAAAGCAGTCTCTTGAACTGTTTTTTCTCAGGAGCCTGAAACACTCTATCGTATTTTCCACATGCACTTCACGGGTTTCAGGGGAAATTTCCCTGATAGCTTCCGGAAGTTTAAAGTCCCCTGCAACATATGAGATGTTTTCACGCAGCTTCCTCGCCTGCTCCGGCAGAGTCATATTGGATTCCAGGTACAGAGGCACGGAGAGGTTCAGTTTTTCTATAAAATCTGCATTCAGGAGAGGCTCTCCTCCTGTAAGGGATACAGAGTGGAGTCTATTGAAAGGCTGCAGCATGGACTCCAGATTTTCTACACTTACAGGATTTGGAACCTTTTCGAAAATTCCACTTCCCTCGACTTTTTCATAATCGCATGTCCCGGAGTTTTCAAAGGCCGTATCACAGTAGTTGCAATTAAGGTTGCAGCCTGAAAATCGGACAAAAGCCTGCCTTGTGCCAACGTACGGGCCTTCTCCCTGCACAGAGCAGAAAATCTCTTTTATGTGAGCAGATTCCCTGTCTGAAGAGGGCATTTATACCACTCCGAGAGGCCGGGATTTCCTGAGGTCCTTTTCTATGTCCTCGAATTCCCTTACGTAAGCTTCCCCGATTTCCTGCATGAACCGCACAATGCCTTCATCGTCCCCTATTCCGGCTTCTCTCAGGTTTCCATATACTTCGTGGGAGACATTGATGCCGAAGTGGATCTTCTGGGAAACAGCCGAGGTACTGGCAATTGATACGGTCAATTTTTTACCTTTGATGAAAAGGTCATCTCCTTCTCTTGCTGTGTGGACTCCCAACCCGGCAAGGTGTTCCCTTACAAGGGCGGTAAAAAAGCGCTGACGTGCATAAATCAATTTCAGGTCAGTAGAATCGAAATGTTCTATAATAAAACTCACCATGTCTTCGGACCAGATGGACTCGTTTGCCCTACGGTCTTCGAGGTCAATCATGTGCTCGATTTTTACGTCACATACACCTCTGAAACCAATAATCGAGTCTTCCTTCACTCCAAAGCTGTTGTATGCCCAGAGGGAAGAAATCTGGCTCCCGTCATAGTCAAGTTTTTCGGGTAGTATAATGCACTTCATGGAACTCTCTCTGCAATTCTTTCTTTAACGTATTCTATTGTATTCTATTCAGTATCGTATCTGTTCCTGCTCCGGACGATTTTTCTGATTTAGATCCCAGGTCTTTCCAGAAGCGGGTCTTTTACACCTGCATTTTTGAATGCTCTGGCTCTTCGCATACAGCTTTCACACTCCCCACAGGGAGTTTCTCCACCGTGGTAGCAGCTCCAGCTGTATTCCAGGGGAGCCTTTACTTCAAGAGCCTTTCTTAAGATCTCAGTTTTTCCGAGTTTGATCAGGGGGGCCAGTACATGGACTCCATTCTGAGTAGAATAAGAAAAGGCATGGTCCATTGCCTGTACGTAGTCCAGGGAATTATCAGGGAAGGTCCCGGCTTCTTCTCCATTGAAACCTACTATCAGGTAGTCACAACCCCTGCTTTCGGCAAAGCTTCCTGCAATATTCAACATGGCCCCATTCCTGTTCGGGACCCAGACAGCCTTTGCAGAAGCTTCGGTAATTGTAGCAGGAGCAGTTGCATCAATGTCTTCAAAGGACAGAGAAGGAACGTCTTCATCCCTGTTTACGAGGGATGTGTGTGTTATTTCTGCAAGCCAGTCCAGCTTGATCACCTTGTGTTCTATTCCGAAATGTTCGCAGACCTTTCGGGAGTACTCGATTTCCCGCTCACAGGCCCGCTGCCCGTAATCAAAGGTAAGCGCCATCTCAATTTCCAGGCTCTCAGCTGCAATCGCAAGAGCTGCAACAGAATCAAGCCCACTGCTCAGGAGGGTTATAGCTTTCATTCCGACTCACTAACTCTAATTTTATGGAAAATTCCCCTTTATTTGTTACTCCCACAGGGTGCTCATAGTATTCTTCAGGGATTCCCTTGATAATACCTATAACTTATATTTAAAAATAGCTGACTTTCTGGCTGGAGAATCTTCCTTTCGGAGAACCCCGGGGCATGTATTAAATATTTAGGACATCTAATATTAACAGAGGTGGGATTATTTGATAGGGATCATTTCGGATTCGCACGATAACCTGACAGCTATCCGGAAAGCTGTGGAGTTCTTCAACAAAAAACAGGTAAAAGCGGTGCTGCACGCAGGGGATGTTGTCTCTCCTTTCACGGCAAGGGCCTTTAAAGAACTAAGTCCAAAACTCTATTTTGTCTTCGGGAATAACGATGGAGATAAAGTAACCCTAACAAAATGGTTTGATGAAATAGGGGCCGTCTCCTGCGGGGAGTTTGGGGACCTGACAATCGACGGGCTACATATCGCCCTCCTGCATGGGACAAATGAGGCGCTGGTCAAAGCCCTTGCCAGATCAGGGGATTTTGACGTGGTGGTCCGGGGCCACACCCACGACCCGGGCGTCAAAATGATCGATGGGACGCCGGTGATAAATCCCGGGGAATGCTCAGGGGTGCTTTCAGGAAAAGCCACGGTTGCAATCCTTGAGATTGCAAACCTGAACGTTGAGATTATGGAACTTGAGATTTATTGATTGATTGATTGATTTATTGATTTATTGATTTATTGATTGATTGATTGATTGATTGATTTATTGATTGATTGATTGATTGATTGATTGATTGATTGATCGATCGCTCCTGATCTTTCCTTATCTTTTCAGTACATTCTACTGTCAGATGGGTCTGTCAGGCTGGTAAAATATCGTAAATTATATCAGGTCTCAAGTAAATTTTAATTTCAATATTTTTTGAAACCATTTTTTATTATAATTTGTAATATGCATGGGATCTGCAAGAATGAAAAATAATGAGCTTCTGCCTGACAGGGCAAAAGAAAAGGAAAGCACAGTCGGAAGAAGTAAGAATATCCTTATTTTTGCCTGTTCAGGTCTTTCGAATACCGGAAAACTTACAATGCAGGCAGCTTCTGCTCTCGCTTTCAGGAGGCCGGATATGTACAGGGCTGCAGCTGCTCACAAAGGGGTCGACACGGTAGAAGATGCAGCCTCCGAAGGCTTCCGAATTCTTGCCCTTGACGGCTGCACGGACCGTTGTGCTACGAAAAAACTCGATGAAGCCGGCCTGAAGGCAGATTTCTACATGCTGGTTACGGAACTCGGGATTGAAAAAACCAGGCCTTCGGATGTGAAGCCCGAATACGTGGAAAAAATCATACGTGCGATAAGGGATGCCTGAATTTTTGATTTTCAGTATCCCCGCTTAAGAATACCTGTTAGTTCTTCTGCATATGGCATCCGTTCTTCTATTTTTGCGCAGACTGCATCGATATCATACTCCAGGCGGAAGAATTCCACATCTCCTGTTTCGGTATCGAAAACCGCACAGCCTGCCCGGGTGTCCCCGTCCCTCGGCTGGCCCACTGATCCCGGGTTTATAATTGTCAGGTCTTCCAGTTTCCGGTTCATTGGAATATGGGAGTGTCCGACTACGAGGAATTCGGCATCAACAGGTTCCATCGGGTCTGCAATCATTGCCAGGATATCTTCGTCCGGAGTCTCGGGCTTTATGTACTCGAACATGGAGCGGGGGCTCGCGTGGGTTAAAAAGAGCTTCTTTCCGTTGATTTCTTCCTTGATGACAAGAGGAAGCTTCTGCAGGTACTCCATCCGTGAGTCGTCAAGGACTCCCCAGGTATACTCCCGGGTCGCGATTGAGAGGTGCTTGTACTTATACCCGCACTGGCAGTCCATCTTAAAGGCTACGGCATTATCGTGGTTTCCTCTTATGGTTGGAATGTTCTTTTTTTGCAGGAAATCTATACATTTGTCCGGGTCAGGCCCGTAGTCCACTATGTCTCCCAGGCAGATTGCCCTGTCATGCGGAACATCAAGGACTGTCCGGAGGGCTTCAAGGTTTGCGTGGATATCGGCTATCAGCAGGATCTTCATGTTTTTTCTCCTATCTAATAATGGCCTGATCTTAGAAAATATTCGGGTATACTAATTTATCTATGGATTCAATCCTTACCTATCTTATCTATTATTCTGGTCTTCCGGTCTTCAAAATAAGAAATAAAGGAACGAGAAGAAGAGTCTGAAATCTGAAGGATTTGTTTCAGGCAGGCAGCCCTCGCATTCCTACTCCCATTACCAGCAGATTTGTCTCCATTGGGGGATGGTTCCAGCCGTCAGGCGAGATGGTCTTTTTTTCAATGGATATTTCAACCTGGTTTCCGCTGAGGCCGCAGTCTTTCATATAGTCTGCAACAATCTTTTTTCCGAGTTCTGTTGCTGCGTTCAGGGCTTCTGCATATAAATCGAACCTCAGCCTGCTGCCGGGTGCAAATACAAGGAAATCCGTTTCAGGTACCATCAGGCTTGCAGGCCTGATCAGAATTTCCACTCTTTTGATGCCTTTTCCTGCAAGAGCTCCTACTGCATTTCCTACTTCAGCGTGTTCGGGGATCAGGATCTCGGCGTCGATGATTTCTTTTAACTCTTCCCGGTACGCCCGGACCGGGCCTCCGAGCAGGACAACCGGGGTTCCAAGCTTGAACTTTGCGGGGTAGTGTCGTGGCAACTTAATTTTGAGTCCTATTTATAAGCTTTGAATCCCATCTGTATCTTCATTCATGGCAAAAATAAAACTTGAAGAAGATGAAGTG